>CAMEZN010000001.1 GCA_945947845.1 uncultured Mucispirillum sp.
TAATGCCATGTTATGCCCCTATAAGTTTGTATTTAAAAAAAGAAAAAATTCTATGTAACAGCCTGTAAAACTTTTCTTTAAAAGTGTTTTTTCTTTTTTTAGTTGGTATTCCAAATAGATTAAAGTTGCCTGAAATTCTTTCTTGTTTTAGATAAGTTGCTAATACTCTTCTAAATTCTGGGCTTTTCTTTTGGTTAGAAACCATACCTATTAAATAAAAGCCTTCTTTTGTAAAATATCTTTTAAAGTATTTTTGATGTTTTACCTGAACTTTAATAAGTGCGGTATATCCCTCTAAAAGCTCTTTATTTCTGTTATAAATGCGAAGTATTGCTTTAGCAGGTTCTTTATAGTCTAGATAAATGCCAATATCTTCAGCACTAATATATTTTTCATTATTGTAAATAATGAATTTATCTTCATTAATTAAGTTTAATTCATTCATTATAATACTCCTTCTAACATTTGTTTTACTTCAGCAACACTTTTAAAAGTTGGTGTAAATTCATACCCTGTAAGTTTTGTAATGGCTTGCTCAACTCGTTTGCTTCTAGTTTTTCCTGAAATTACATTAATAATTAAAGGATTTGATACACCTAATGCTTTTGCAATAGATTGGGTAGAGATTTGCTTTTCTCTTAATATTTTGTAGATTTCTTCTTTTTGTGTCATAATGACCCCCATTAATAATATTTTTTACTTTACATAGATTAAAATAATTATTAAAATAATTACATATAATGAACATTAATAATTATTTTTATACTAACAAATGTTAGTATTTAATAATAAATATAATAGTTACTTTTGTAATTGTCAAGAGCAAAATAATAACATTTGTTAGTATTTTTGATTGAGGTTAATAAATGACTTTAATTGATAGATTTAAAATGATAAGAAATACACTAGGTTTAACTCAAAAAGAGTTTGGAAAAGCACTTAATAAAACATATATTATGATACAAAATTATGAAAAAGGTAGAAGAAATATTACTGATGGAATATTATTAAACTTACAAGACATATTTAATGTAAATATAGAGTGGATGAGAACAGGTGAAGGCTCAATGTTTTTATCAGATAGTGATAAAAAGGCAGATAGTGGGGTTGTAAATATAGCACCTGCTTATGATTTACCAGAAAGGTTTTTACAGCTTGCAGGTAAACTAAAAAAAAGTGATATTGCAAAAGTAGAAGGCTATATGCAGGCAATAGTTGATAGTTATAAAAAATAAAGATATGCAAAAATTATCAAGTTAGAATTTGATAATAAATAATAAAAAAAGGAGATTTATTATGGCAATGATACCATGCAAAGAATGTGGAAAAGAAGTAAGCAGTAAGGCTTTTAAATGCCCTAACTGTGGAGCAAGATTAAGAAAAGCAAAAAGAGGTTTTTTTGGAAAAATATTTAAATGGTCTTTTGTGCTTTTTAATTTACTTATGTTTTTATGGGTGATTTATATTGTTGTTTTTTATGGTGATGGGGTTGCTTCAACAAATGATGGTATGGAGCAAGCTGCTAATGTAGTTGCAGGCACAATTTGGCTTAGTGGAAGTATAACTACATGGGTTATAGTTGATGTGATATTAGGAATATTTGTATTATTAACTAGACCAAAAGAATAAAGTATATAAATTAAAAATAATATATACTTTTTGATTAAATATACAGGGCTTTCGCCCTGTATATTAAAGAGAAAATTAAAATGATGAATAAAAAGTTATCATTTTAAAGATTGTATAATAAAAAAATATGAATAGCAAGGAATAAATAATCATAAGCAGCATGTGCTGATAGAATTATAAAAAGAAAAAGGAGCGAGGAAAAGATGAGCAAAATAAAAAATGTATACTTTGCACATATTACTAATGAAACAGGTGACGAAACAGGTAACATAATAATAGACACAATTAATACAGGGAATATACAGGATAATTTTTTAGAAATTCAAGGTTCTAGATATTTCTCAAGAATTTATGTTAGAAATAATACTAATTTTATTAAATTTTATAAGTTACGAGATGATGCACCTATGATTTTATATAACGATGGTGCGGATCATGAGTTAGAAATAAATTCAGGGGATATTGCTGAAATCACTTATTTTTTAATATTTGGTCAATATATAGCTATATTACGAACAGGATATAGTCCAAATATTTCTAATTTTTTACCATATATAAGACAGTTATATGTAAATAAATATCATACAACTATTTTAGATGAACATTTAAAGAATAGTATAGTAGAATTATATGATAATGAAGTAATTAACGCCTTACACTCTTTATCTTTAAAAAAATTTAATATTCAGATAGGATTAATACAAGATGTAGTTATTGATGATGAAATTGATGCATATTTCAGAGATGATATACGGAGGGCTGTAAATGATGAGATGTTCTCTATAAGTTTTGGTATGGAGGCTTCGAGTAATCTTTCTAACAGCATAAAAAATTCTATTATTAGATTAATACCTTTTTTGAGAAAAGGAGAGGTAATTATGCTTGATAATAATGAAAAAATAAAGTATAATCTTATAAATCATAAAATCAAATATGAACATAGATTAGTAAATAATGAAACTGTTAATCTAAACTATGATGATATACTATTTGCTGCTAAAGAATGGTTTATTGATAACATGGTATAAGGATATGGATATGGCAACTGATAACACAAAAACTAATAAAGAAAAAAATAAAACACATAAAAAGGTAGTTAAGAGATTTGCTGGATATATTTTATCTTCATTGATAATAACTGGCTCATTTGTTTATTTGTTTATATTGTTAGAAAGCAAGACTAATATCTCGCCTGATTTTGAAGAAATGCGAAAAAATCTTTTTAGTATAGCTGTTACTTTTTCTGTTGGTATACTAGGTTTTTTAATTACTGCATTAGCAATAATAGTATCATTTTTTGATAATCAAATAATGCAAAAGTTTAATCAAACAGAAGGACTTGATAATTTAATAACTACTTTTAAGTATGCTTTTGCAAGTCTTTTTTTTACAATTATTATGTTAATTACATCTACAATTACAGAGAAATATACTTATATGTTTGTATCAATAATTTTATTTTGTTTGCTTTTTAACATTCAATCTGTTTATAGATGTATAAATGTTATATTTATCATTATTAAAAATACTGCTAAAAAACCTCAATAGTTTTCTTATTAATTTCTTCAAATATTTTTGATATTTTTTATTCTATACCCTTTTCTATAATAAATATTAATAATACCCTTTATCTGTAATTACCCTATTTAAACATATATAATCAGCTTATGAAAAATGGTATCGCCTTTTTATTTTATACTGTGTTGTTTAAAATTTAGCTTGGTCATTTACTTATTTATGTAAACTTCCATCGCTAAATTTTAAGCCGCCTTGTCTAAAATAAAATTTTAATACCATTCAAGTAAGGAGTTGATTATATGCCAAAATTATCTGCAAAAAGTCAAGCAAAATTAAATACCTGCCATAGCGACTTAATAAGGTTAATAGAAGCTGTAGCAGAGACTGAGAAATGTGCTGTTATATGTGGCTTCCGTGGCAGGTATGAACAGGAACAAGCATACCGCGAAGGAAAAAGCAAAGCTAAGTTCGGACAATCAAAACATAATCTAAAACCTAGTATGGCATGCGATATAGTGCCGCTGCCACTTGACTGGGACAATATTCCTGCATTTGAAAGGCTTGGTGAAAAAATTATGGCAAAAGCAAAAGAGCTGGGAATAAATATATGCTGGGGAAGAGATTTTACAAATTTAAAAGATTATCCGCATTTTGAACTTATAGGGTGAGCAGGCTCCCCCTATACTACCCCCACAATGCAAAAGTAATAAAATTCACCATTTTATTACTTTCAGCAGAATAAAATTTTGGATACACGCTCCAAAATTTTATAACAGGTATTAATGGCGGATAAAGGAATTATTAAGATGAATATTACACAATTAAGTAAATATGTAATTATTTTTCTTTTTACAGTTTTAGTTGTGCTTTCTGTGCTGCTTAGCATTTATGCAGCACAAAACAAGCAGCTTATGCAAGAAAATACAAGACTTACTGAAATGGTAGAGTTAAGAGATGCTGCTATTACTGAAATAGATAAAAATATTGCAGCATTGCAGCAGCAGGTATTGGAAGCTGAAAGTATATGTAATGAAAGATTAAAAGCAAGAGAGAATTTATTGACATTTTTAAGTATTGAGCCTGCTTATGATGTTGGTAAAAATGGGATTTTTTTCCCGCAACTTCCAGCCTGTGCTGTTTCTGATTCCTCCCTGTTCGGTCGGGAAACAGGCAGCCGTCGCTGGGAAACGCTCCCCTCCTTTGATATAAATGCACTAGGCTCAAAAGCTGGGGCGGAAGACCGCACCGCCCCAGTACAGCCAAAGGTGATAAGTTATGAAAAAAGTAATATTGCTATTAAAAGTAACAACTGGGCGGGGAACTCCAAAGCCGTCCCCCGTCCCAACCACCCCCGCTTTAAAGGACAAGTTCCGCAGAAGTGTGATTCTGCTACACTTGATTTAAATAATAAGGTGGTGAGTGATGAAGTTATTAGTAAAAATAAAAGTGATTATGCTGTTAATAGTATTAACAGTTATTGGGTGCAGTTCACACTCGCAGGTGATAGTAAAAAATAAACAGTGTGCTGTGCCTGCACGGGTGGAGTTAAAACAACTTGATAATAAAAGCCATATTGGCAGTGAAAAAAATACAGCAATATTGATGCTGAATATTGCTGACTTGGTGGGGTATGTGAAGAGTTTGGAGGCATCTATTGAATGTTTTATAGATTCTTCGCCTGATAAATCAGGCTCTGAATGACAAGGTTTTTTAATTATAAATATATAAAATTACAATAAAGATAGGTTATAAGATTTTTTGATTAGACAAGACAGACGGAAATTTTTATGAAGGAGTTTATAAATAATAAATGACTGAATAAAAATTTGCGGATAACGAAGTATAAGCAAAAAAGATATAACCGACTGAACTCGCAGGAGGTAAAAAATATGGCAACTTGGGGTTGGATGACTTGTTCATTACTTTTTGGTTTAATGGTTGGCTGGTTTGGTTGCAAAACAGTAGAATATTTCAAAAATAAGAACAAGTAAGAAATGGGGGTAATGCCCCATTTTTTAAAATAGTTTTAAGTTAAGGAGAAAAAGATGGAAACAGAAATTGTGAATGCTGTAGTTAATTCACCAAACACAATAGAAATATTATTAAGAGCTTCTGGTCCTTTATTTGGCTTATTAGTTTTAATTGGTGTTTTTTATATTGCTCATAAATATATACCGCAGATGATTAGTTCATTTAATAATTTATCATCAGAAGTAAAACTAATGCGTGAAGCATTAACTGCTATTAGTGGGCGTATAGATGATACAGAAGAAAGCACTACAAATATAACAAAAAGATTAGATGCTATTGAAATGACATTAAAAAAAATAAATGAAGATATAACAGAAATACGCATAGAAAATAGAGTGAAAGGTAAAGATAATGAATAAAGAACAGATTGAAGCGATTGAAAATGCTCGCAGGCGTGGTTTAATTTTACAAAACTTAAAACAAAAATATCCTGATGGTGTTGATTTCATTGTTTTACAAAAAGCTTTAGAAATTCAAGGGCACAGTTTAAGCAAGAGAGAGTTAGCTGCTTTAATAGAGTATTTAAATGGCGGAGAATATGTATGCGTTACATATTCACAAAAGTATATACTCGTGGTTACTCTTACAAAAAAAGGGATTGATTTATTAGATAAGTCTATCAGTGATGTTGGTGTGTTGGTGGACTAATGTCTAAAACTCAATATTCTAATGAAATCAAAGAACAAGCTTTTTTATTTTGGTATGATACAAGAAATGATAGTGAAGTTGTGCGTCTTTTGAAAAATCGTGGCTATAATATCACACGCACTACTATTGCAACATGGCGAGTTAAGCTTGATTGGAATACCAGGGCATCTAACATTGATGCAAAAAAGCAAGCTGCACAAGATACAACAATATCTTTTGAAGAAACATTATTGCAGGATTTGCAGAAACAAAAAGAAAGATATGATGTATATTTTGATAACCTGCCAGCAGGCAAAGTGGATAACCAGGCAATGTATGTATATAACCAGTTGTGTGAAAAATTAATAAACCTAAGAAATAAAATTAACCCTAAAGATAAAAAGAAAAACACAGGGTTAAAACATGAAAATATTGATGAAATTAGAAAAGAAATATTAGGGCTAGATTAATGAAAATAGATAGTGTTCTTTTGCCATATCAGAAAAAATGGGTATCAGATACAGCTTCTGTAAAGTTTTATGAAAAAAGCCGGCGTATTGGTGTTACCTGGGCAGAAGCTCTTGATAATGTACTTACTGCTTGCAGCAATAAAGGCATGGACGTCTGGTATATTGGATATAATAAGGATATGGCAAAAGAATATATTGATACTTGTGCAGACTGGGCAAAAAAGCTAAACCAGGCAGTATCAAATATATATAATAATGAATTAGTAGATGAAGACAAAAAGATATTATCATATTCCATAACATTTCATTCAGGCTTTAAAATCACTGCCCTTTCAGGACGCCCTTCAAACCTTCGTGGTAAGCAAGGGAAAGCAGTAATAGATGAAGCAGCGTTCCATGATGATTTAAAAGAGACAATGAAAGCTGCTCTTGCATTTCTTATTTGGGGTGGCAAAGTAGCAGTTATAAGCACCCATTTTGGCGAAGATAATATTTTTAATGAATATATTGAAGATATTAGAAAAGGCAGACTTAACTATTCATTACATAGAACTACTTTTGATGATGCTATTAATGATGGTCTTTATGAAAGAGTCAGAGAAATAACAAAAATGAAGACTGCAAAAGATGAATGGATAGCCTCAATATATGCAGACTATGGCGAAAGCTCTGATGAAGAGTTACGCTGCATACCATCAAAAAGTGGTGGTGCTTATTTTACATCATTCTTAGTTGAAAGCTGCATGCAGGCAGACATACCAATAGTAAGATTAAACTTATCTGATGATTTTATGCAGAAATCAGAATATACAAAAGCATCATATATTGATGACTTTTTAAGTGATGAAATTAACCCATTATTAAAGAATCTAAACATAAATAACAGGCACTTCATTGGTGAAGACTTTGCACGCAGCAGTGACCTTTCTGTGTTTTGGATATTATCTGAAAATAAGGATTTAACATTATCTACACCTTTTATTGTAGAACTTAGAAATGCCCCACATAAAGTGCAGGAGCAGATTGCCCATTATATAATAGACCGCCTGCCCCGCTTTAATGGAGGCGGATTTGATGCCCGTGGCAATGGAGAGTATTTAGCTGAAAGCTGCACAGAAAGGTATGGCGAAGATTTGATAATATCAGTTAAAGCAAGTGAAAGTTTTTATTTAAATGCTTTTCCAAAATTAAAAGCAGCATTAGAAGATAAAACTATAACTCTTCCAAAATCAGCAGATATTTTAGCAGATTTTAGAAGTGTAAAGGTCGTGAAAGGTGTGCCAAAGATAGTTGAGAGAGTAAACGAAAAAGACAGCCATTTAAAAAGACATGGGGACAGCGTGATTGCATGTTTGCTGGGAGTATATGCTAGGGGTGAACTTGGTGATAATGAGCAAATAGATTATGAAAAAATAAATGAGATATGGGGAATATAATATTTAGAACGGGGACAGGTCCCCTTTCTACCTTTCCCCTAATGCAAAATTTTTATATTCACCATATAAAAATTTCATAGGGATAAAAATACCGATACACGCTCGTTATTTTTATAATCACTATTAATGAAGGAAAAATAATTATTAATATATTAGGAGTCAAAATGAGCATATTAGATATATTTAGAAGTGAAAAAAGAAAGGTAGCAGATTCTTCGGGTGATACTCTCAGAATGACAAATAGCGGTGGTGTTAATTATATTGATAGCTCTGCTTATGAAAGCGAAAATATTAATTTATCACAAATAGCACCAATTAGAACTTTTGATAATATGCCTGCTGAATTATCTAATATTGCTTATAAAAACTATTCCAGCTGGCAGAATTATGCTGCATCAGTTGGTATGAATAACTCATTGCAGCAGTATTCAAATCATATATTAAACAGGCTAAGCTATCAAGAATGTGCAAACCTTGCAACAGATAGTATGATTAGTAAAGCAATAGATGTTATTGTAAGAGAAATATTTAAAAGTGGTGGCAAATGGGAAGCTGCTCATCTTGATATAGATAATTTTGAAATGGTTTTAAATTCTCTCAGGTTTTATGAAAAAATAGCTTTAGCAGTGCAAAGAGCTTTAGAATACGGCGGAGCATTTATTTATATCAATACTGATGATACTAATTTAAGCCTGCCACTATATATTAATGAAAAAACAGCAAGTACAAACAAAATCACAGGGCTTACTGTGATTGAGCCATGGCAAGCAGCTCCAGTGCAGGTCAATACATTTAATCCTTTAAAAAATAATTATATGCAGCCTGATTTATGGTGGGTGTTAGGTGCTGGAAGCACAGTTCATAAAACAAGGCTTATACCAATAGTATTTTATTCTGTGCCTGATTTAATAAAGCCACTTTATAACTACCTAGGGCTTCCTCTTTCCTTTTATATGAAGAACTATGTATCTAATGCTGATACTGTAAGGCAGAGCATAAGTGATTTAGTTTTAAGATTTAGAACAAAAATTATTAAAACCACTGCTCAAAAGATAGCGGACCCACAGACACAGGCAAGAGTAAAGTATATGAATGCTACAAGTAATAACCTTGCTACTCTGCTGCTTGCTAAAGATGAAGAATGGATTGAAACTGTTACAAGTTTATCTGGCATGGATAACCTGCTATCACAAATGTATGAACTTATGACAGCATCCACTCGTGGCATACCTGTAACAAAATTATTAGGGCTTTCTCCTCGTGGCTTTAATGCTACTGGTGAATATGATGAAAATAATTTTTATGATGTTATAGATGGGTATGCAAGCAGCGTAGTAATACCAGCGATGGAGAAAGTAGCAGAATATATATTATGCTTTAAAGCTGGTGTGCTGGATGAACCAAAATATACATTTAACCCTAGAAAACAAATAAAACAAAAAGAGCAGGCAGAGATAAATAACTTAAAAGCTGATTATGTTTCAAAGCTTATTATGAGTGGCGTGGTTACAGGTAAAGATGCAATAAGAGCAATTAGTGAAGATAATTTTAAATTTGATTGGATAGATTTAGAAGATTACAACTCACCAGAAAATCCAGAGATTGAAAAAGAAATATTAAATCAGTGGATGGATACCTGTGTAATGGATAAAAAAGATGCAAACAGCATGGAGCATGACCCAGAAACTGGGCAGTTTACAGGTAATGGTGGTGGAAGTGAGAGTAATAAGGATGATAACATTGAAAGTGAAAAGACAGAGTATGGTGAAGCTTTTACACAATTTAAAGGCAAACCAAAACAGGCAATAGAACATTTATTAAAAGTTCGCAGGGGTTATGTGCCAGGAGCATTCCATAGAGATGATATTGGCGATATAGATTTAGTATGGGGAAATAAGCATTATGGACTTAAGCATATTGAAAAACATAGACATAAAAAAGGACAGGATTTTAATAAGTTGGTGGAAGAGATAACTGATGTAATAGAAAATGGTAAAATGATAGATGATGAATGGGACGAAAATATCAAAGTGATAGTGGATGAAACTAAAAAGATTTTAATAAAGCTTACTTGGGATGATGATAAAGTGGAAAATAAAAATAGAAACTGGTTGTTTAATGGATACTTTAAATATTAGCTGTAAGGGACATCTCCCACCAACCATTTCTTGATGCTTACGCTTGTTGTGGTCATTATGCCCCACTATATAAGTGTGATAATATCCCAACAAGCCCCTACAGCTTATAAGTATAATATACTAACTAATTAAAAATTAATCAAGTAAAATAATAAGAGAAGTATTTTAAATTAAAAATGCTTCTCTCATAAATTTAATAATACCCTAAAATCGCTGTTTATAAACGTTCATTTTTAATTGTTTGGGGCTGTTATATACAATTTATCAGATTAGATATAAAAAGCCCCTTAAAATCAAAATTTTAAAATATAGATTTTCCATTATAAACTCATTAAAAAATACTAAGTAGTTATTTAATAAATATTAATAATATTCCTTATCTGTATATACTATCCAACCTAATATAGTATCAAACTATGGAATTAAAAGAACTGCAAGATAAACTCAACAGAAAACATGTAAAAGTAAAAATGCCAAAAATCAGAGCTGAAGCTTATGCTGCTGCATATGCTAAAATGTTAAAAGATTTTACAGATGATGTTGTAGAAAATTTTAGCAGTTTAGTTATGGCTATTTTTGAAGCAACAAAAATAGATACTGCTGAACTTGTTTCTGATAATGAAAGCAGTATTGTAATAGATGCTGCTGGTGATTTTGAGTTCTGGGATAAATTTTTAGAAGATAATAAAAAAGAAATAAGAAAAAATGCAGGGAAAAAAGGCAGAGAAGCAAACCCATGGAAAGAAATGCTAAAAATAATAGGAGCAGAAATTACTGCAAAATATCCAAGCAATAAAAAAGAGCCTGTTGATTTTACATCTACACTATCATCACTCTTTGATTACTACTCTGCAAAAGCTGAACTTTTAACTAAAAACTGGAGTAATGAAGAGCTAAGTAATTTATATAGATATGTTTATGGCAGCTATAAAAAAGAGTTCCCTAACCTTTCTATCTCGGGCGAGTATTATGAAAGAATAATGCAAGCAGTAGTAAGTGAAAATTTAGCATTAATAAAAAGCATACCTGAACATGTTTTAAAAGATATGCAGATAACATTATCACAAGGCATTATCTCTGGTAATCAAAAAGAATTAATAAAAAGTTTAAAAAGAATAAAAGGTGTTAATAAAGATAGAGCTGTATTTATTGCTCGTGACCAGATGCACAAAGCAGCTGAAAGTTTTAAACAAGTTCAAAATGTAGCACTGGGTATTGAATACTATGAGTGGCTGACTGCTGATGATGAAAGAGTTTCAGATGGAATTGGCGGACATAAACAAAATAATCATAGAATTTTTAAATATAGCAGCAATGAAGCAATCATTAATTATAGCTCCAAAAGAGGTATGTATTATGGAAAACCAGGAGACAGACCGAACTGCCGCTGTATTGCTGTTGGTGTGATACCTGATACAAACGAAGAAATAAAAAAAAGTCCAGATGGTTATGGTTATATATTAGTTAAGAAAAAATAAGGATAATATATGAAAAAAATAACATTAGATACAAAGAGTAATAGATATTTTGATGAAAACGGCTTTTTAGTGATTAAAGATAATAAAATTGCAAAGGCTGGAGTGTTTGACTATCTGGGCAGAGAGATTAGCGATGAACTGCAAGACAGAGAAATATATAAAGTGTGCCGACCTTGGGCAGAACTTGAAAAGACGGCGAAGGACTTTGAAGGTATGCCAGTTAAACTTGGTCATGAATGGGTAGAACCTGAAAAAAGAGATTTAAAAGTGGGTGCAATTTCTGGTGAAGTGAGATTGGAAGAGCCTTATTTGATTGCAGACATAAAAATATATGACAAAGATGCAATAGAAGCTATCACTGGAAGAAATATTGTGGAGCTCTCACCTGGTTACACTGCTAAATATGCAGCAGAAAGTGGTGAGTATGCTGGTGAGCAATATGATTTTATGCAGCAAGATATTAAATATAACCATTTAGCGATAGTTGAAAATGGAAGAAGCGGAAAAGATGTAAAAATTAATGATGAAAACTCTATAAAACAAGGAGAAATAAATATGAAAAAAAGATTTATGAGAAATGCGTTGGGTGCATTATCTTATGTTAAAAAAACATATGATGAATGCATCACAAGCAAAACAGATGATGTTGATAAGCGTGAGCTTATCAGAGATATTGTGGCGATTGCTGTAAAGCCTGATACCGATTTTGAAGGTGGTGAAGAAGAAAAATTTAAAACAATTTTAAAAAAGGCAGAGGAGCTTGGATATGAGCCATCAGATGTAAACGATGGCGATATGGCAGATGCTGATGATGAAGACAAAAAATCATTAGATAGTGACATGGAAACTATGCGAGAAGCATATAAAAGTTTTTCATCTCTTTTTGATAAGTATTTAAGTCAAGAAATGAAAGAGCCTGAGCATGCTGAAGATGATGATGTTGAAGACAAGAAAGATGATACAAAACAAGTATCAGATTCTTATCCTAGCATTAGTAAAAAAACGATGGATGCAGAAATTAGTAAGGCTATTTTAAATGAAAGAAAACGTACTCAAGATGCAATAGCTGCATACCAAGATGTGGAACGCTTTACCGGTTCATTTAACATGACAGGTTTAAGTGCGGACGAAATTTATCAGTATGCTTATGAAGTCTTAACTGGTGATAAAGTAAGAGTTAGTGATGCTAAACCTAGTTTTAAAGCATATATCAAGGCAGTAGATAAATCACAACCTACTTATGATGCAGCTCCATATTCAAGTGCAGTAAAAAATAATTTAAGTAACTTTGTAAAATAAGGAGAAAATTATGGGATTTCAAAGAGAAATTAAAGCAACAATGGGGGTAGCATGTCCTGGGGATATTGTAGAAGCTATAAATACTCATTCGTTGATGCAGCAAATGGTAACAGAAGATAATAAATGTAAAGTCGGCAGTTTTGTTCGTAAAGGAACAAAAGTTGATGGCTGTATAAATGCCGCTGGTACAAGTGGAGTTATTGGAATCATTGTAAATGATAAATATTACAATGGTGCTGATGAGGGCGTAACACTCCCAGCTGGTACGCCTGTTACTGTTGCAGTATTTGGAGTTATTGCTGTTACTAATACATCTACAGCAGCAGCAACATTTCAAGATAAAGTTTACATTAAAGAAAGTGATGGCACATTAGTATTTGCATCAGCTACAGCATCAGGGACTGTTGGCAATACAGATACCGGCTGGAATGTTAAACAAGGCTGCAAGCCTGGCGAAATCGCCTTTGTGGTAAGATAGGAGAAAATAATGAGTAGAACAATCATTACACAAAATGAATTAAAGCAGTATCAAGCTGCTGGTATTTTTAATGGTATAAAAACTATGGATGGCGGGTTTGGTGGACTTACCACTCCAAATGTTAATATGCCTGCGGGTATTCTTACACAATTATCACAACATATAGTTTCGATTATTACTAGAAAAAGAACCGCAGATGAAGTAATTGGCAGGAGAATGAAGCTGCTGGATTTTGAACAGCAAGATTTTTTAATGCCACTTATTGAAGGTAAAGGAGAAACATCAGATTATTCTGATGTAGGTAATGCTCCAATAGTTGGTATGAACCCAACATATATCTATACAGGGCATAAAAGATTTTCTGTAAATGTAGTGAATGGCAGTTTAAAAAATGCTCAGCTTGCACAAGCTCGTATAAATGGTGAAGCATATAATATGAGCACTGGGCTTGAAAGACTTGCAATAACATTTAATGATATTGCATTTACTGGTGTGCCAGGAATCCCAGAGGGTTCAAAATATCCTATTTATGGAGTTTTAAATAACCCTGATTTGCCAGCTTATCAAGCAGCAGAAACTACAACAGCGGATGCAACATTTGAGAAATTTTATAAAGATGTTGTAGGTTTGATTGAGGAAGTTATATCCAGAGCTCAAGGGCATGTTTCACCTAATAGTAAGATGGTTCTTGCAATATCTAACAGAAGAAATGGCTTATTATCATTAATAAATCAGATAGGTAATAAATCTATTAAAGCAGCTATTGCAGAAAGCTATCCTAATTTAACATGGGTACTTGCTCCAGAGCTTGATGGAGCATATACTGGCGGACTTGATGTAATGTATTTACGTGCTGAAAGTTTAGATGAAACAGAAGTTAAAGAGAAAGGTTTAGAAACAGATTCTCTTGTTGATAGTGCTATCTTAGGCTTTTCAGAATTAGCTCGTGCAGGAGCTGTTGAAGTACATTCTAACTATACATTACAAACAATATCTTCTGGCTCTCTGGGTACAATTATTCCAAAACCTTATATGTTTGGAAGAAGATATTTTGCAAGTTAAGAAAGGGGAGCGATTTTTGCGACGCGAGCATTTCCCGACGAATAGGAAGGAAGTAGAAATGCGAAGCTGGAACCCAGCCAGATTTTCTATTTCTTCCTTATTCAGTCAGGAAAATCTGTCCTCACAAAAAACGTTCGCCCCTTTCTTACTTTCCCCTAATGCAAAACTTACCAAGCTCACCGCTTGATAAGTTTTAGCAGAATAAAAATCACGATACAAGCTCGTGATTTTTATAATAGAATTATTTATAAATAAAAAATAAATTAATCAGCAGATGTAGACAATAAGATTTTTATTTTAGACGAGACAGACGGCTTTTTTAAAAACGGAGTTTACAATGTTAGTAAATGAGTATTTTAAAAAAGACGGATAACAAAGTATAAAATAAAAAGATATTGTCGGTTACTATGTAAGGAGAAATTATATGCCAGCAATTATATTTAAAGCACCAAGCTGTTACTTAAAAACAACAGACAAAGGGAAATTTTTATTAAAAGGTAACTATGAAATCAATATTATAGATGAAGCAACTTTAAAAGATTTAAAACAATGCAATCCAGAATTTGATGTGTGGGTTCAAAAAGGCTTTTTAACAATCAATGAGAAAGAAGATAATGTTAAAGCAGATGGTCTTTTAATGCAGGAAAAACAAGCTGAACAAAAATTAAAAGATGCTGAAAAGCAGGCAAAAGAAATTATTGATGCAGCTTATGAAGAAGCTGAAAAAATAAAAAAAGAAGCAGCAAGCATTACTGTAACAAGCCAGCAAGGCGAAGCAGCACCAGCAGAGCAGCAAGCGGCACAACCAGCTGAACAACAGCAGCAGGAACAACCACAAACAGAAGAAAAAAGTGGTAAAAAGAAATAACTATAACAAGGTAAATACACTAAGATGACAAGCGAAGAATTTAAATTATATTTTTTAAAAAGGTTTCCAAAGTTTGAAATAGTGCAAGATAAGATTGATACATATTATAATCAATCATTATGCAGATTTCCAGTATTGAAAATAGATAACTGTTATAATACTGATGCTGCATGTTTAGCAGTAGCTCATTATTTAGTAGTTTATGAGATGCCAGAAGATGCTACTGCAGGCAGCAGCGGCAATGGTGGTGGTATAATCAACTCTGCATCTGTGGGTGATGTATCTGTTGGTATGCAGGCAAAGCCTATAAATGATATGTTTGAAGATTTTATGGCTTCAACTGTATATGGAAGAGACTTTTTAGCATGGCTTGCCAGCGTTGGTGGTATTACCTTGATAAATTAAAAAAAGGAGAAAAATATGGATAGTATCTTAAGTATTATACTAGCAATATTAATTGTAGTATTTTGTATTGGTGGGTGCATGTATGGGTATCCAAAATATCAAGTTTATAAGAGTGATTTAGCTGGTCAAGCACAATTAAAAGAAGCTGAATCTAATCGTAAAATTATTATATTAGAAGCTGAAGCACAAAAAGAAAGTGCTGCTCTTTTAGCAGAAGTTGAAGTAACCATGGCAAAAGGTGTAGCAGAAGCAAATAAGATAATTGGTAACTCGTTAAAAAATAATGAATCATACCTGCGGTGGCTTTGGATAAGTAATATGAAAGAAACAAGTAATGATGTGATTTATATACCAACAGAGGCAGGATTACCAATACTTGAAGCTGGCAAACGAGAGAAACGAGAATAAATAATTTATTATAAAAGCCTTTCTTTTGAAAGGCTTTCTTTTTATATTTAAAAAGGTTTTAAGATTATGGATATTAATACAAACACTCCAAAAGTAAATAAAAATGATTTATTAGATGCTATGCTGCAAAAGCTGAAATTGCAGTTTGGCACTGTTGAGGTAGGTTTTTTTAAAGGTACACATACTTACCCTAATGGTAAAGATGTAACTACTGTGGCAAGAGATAATGACCAAGGCACAAAAAGAATACCTGAGCGACCTTTTATGATACCAGCAGGAAATAAAGCAGCTAACAAAACTATAAATATTACAGTTGGGAGTATTGCAGGCGGCATGGATGAAAGCCAGGCATTATCAAAAGCTGGTGAACTTTTTGTTGGATTTATTCAAAAAGAAATAACTAATCTTAAAGAACCACCTAATGCAGAATCTACTATACTCAAAAAAGGTTCATCAAATCCGCTTATTGATACGGGTGATATGCGAAAAAGTGTAAAATGGAAATTAAGACCGCCAAAATAATACTACCACTATATAATAAATATTAATAATATACCTTAACTGTATCTATCTATTCCAATTATCTATAATCAGTTTATGAATTATTAGATACTTCGGGGCTGAAAGCCCACTCAGTATGACATAAGCGAGGGTAATTGTGAATCTGTTAAATTCAGCATTAAGTGTTATTTCTGGTATTCAAAAAACAGTTACAACAAAAATATATAATAAGAAATCAGTTATTAATAATGGTATAGCTGATTTTGAAATAACAGAAATAGAAGCACGGGTGCATGCTCAACCACTAACTATGAAAGAGCTGGAGACATTCGGGACTTTAGAAAAATCATCTACCCTTTTAAAGTTTTATATTATGGGGGATAAGGCAGAAATAGTTGATTTCTTTAAAAATAAAGATGCATCAAACTCTATTATTATTTGGGATAATGATGAGTATTCTATATATGGCAAAATAGAGTGGCAAAATGATTCCTGGATAAAAGTCTATGGGATAAAAAATTTAACAAACAAAAGAGATTCTTCGCCTGAAGGCTCAGAATGACAAAGGAATATTTATGAATGAAATGATTAAATCAATATATGAAGCTGTGGCAGATATAGTTACACCATTTAAAACTTTATATCCATATCAAGATATAGAGGCAGATGTTGATAATGGTGTTGTTACTTTTGCACCAGTGAAAATTACTAACTTAACACTTGCTGGCGAGCGTTTTTTGCAAGGACTGCCAAATTCCCGACCGAATAGGGAGGAATCAGAATTTGCACAGGCTGGAGAAGAGCTACAGGCTGATGGAAGTTTGTTAGTAGATAGTGTTGCTAGAATATGCTTTCAAGTAGATATTTATAAAAGTATTAGCTGGAATGATAAAGATATATCTGCTTTTGATATGGCAGAAAAATTACAGATATATTTAAAAAGTTCGCAGGCAAGAGATGTATTTTTTAATAATTATAAATATGAGCTTATGCCTGTATGGTCTGATATAACTTTTCAAGCAGATTTTAATACATACAAAAAATGGGTGCAGATAGCACAGTTTGAGATGTTTATAACAAAAATGAGTTCTGTAATACTAACAGATACACCATTGAAAAATATTAAAATAGAGATAAGCGAAGTTGGGACCTTAAAGGATAATACAGCTTATAATAGTATGATGAATAAATTTTTAAAAACAAATTAAAAAATAGGAGAAAGATATGGCAAAACCAGATACAGTGATACCCTTTTCAAAGTTTGTAAACATAACCACATCAGGCAGCAGCTCTGCATTTACATTTAACAGATTAAATGCACTTGCAATAACAACGCCACAAATACCTATGCAGCAGATAGTTGAAGTAACATCGCTTGAAAGTGTGGCATCGCTTTATGGTGCAGTAAATGCAGAATATTCTTATGCTTCAGAATTTTTTGGATATACTTCAAAAAATGCAACAAAGCCAGAAAAATTTACATTTTATAATAATTACCCAGATGCTCAAAAAGCAGCACTTGTGGGAGCTGCAATATCTATGCTTAATGATATTAAAAAAGAAGGCAGTTTAAATTTAACAATAAATGGTGATGAGTATAATTTTGACATTAATTTAGAAAATATATCATCATTTTCTGACGCAGCTGAAATAATAAATAGTAACCTGCAAAAAGAAGAAACACCTGCAATACCTGCAAGTTTTAAAGGCTCTGCACCTGCTATTCCTTTTACAGCCAGCATGACAATAGACCCATCAGAAATGATAGTGCAGAATAATGAAAGTGAAGCTGTATTTACATATACTGCCTCTATTACATTTGAAACATCAGATAATCTTGATAATATTGTAACTAAATTAAATACAACAGAGTTAAGCAATGCAAACCTTGTTTGGAGTAATGATGGTGGAGTATTAAAATTAAGCCAAGTTAGCTACTCATCAGCAAGTAACACAATACCTGCAAAAATATTTATAGCAGAGACTGAAATTAAAATTAAATTAGGGCTTGATGAGTTATCAGTAGAAGCAGGTTCGCCAGAAGTGTCAGCATTAAACATTGGCTCATGTGAATATTCTACTCTTACAAATGGATTTATTATTCAAGGGGCTGTTGCATCTGCAAGCCAAACTATTAGCTTTGCCACAGGTAATATGGCATCAGTTTTAAAACTTTCAGAAACTGACGGCGGATATGTAACAAGTGGCTCAAATGGTGAAAATTTAGCAGAAATGCTCAATCATATTGGACTGATTAACGGCGATTATGTGAGTATAGCAAGCATTAATAATATAGATACTGCTGATTATGAAACTATTGCATCATGGGTAAATACAAGTGGTGGCAGGTATGCTTTTATTGTTATATCAGATGATGCAAGGCTTAAATCAACAAACCAAATTGTATATGAAAACCTTTTTGGGAATGATGGGTTTATACTAATCTATGGCAGTAATATAAATATGCTTGCTTTTATGCAGGCAGCTATTGCCAGCGTTGATTTTTCAGTGCCAAATGGTATGACTAATTTTAACTTTATAGAAACACCAGAATTTATGGATGATGCAATTGGTAAAAGTGAAGAATTAGACGGCATAAATGCAAACCGTGCTAACTGTTGCTATATTATGGGAGGTTATGGGCAAAGCCAGCCACTTTTTGGTGAAGGTAAAATATTTGGCACAAACTTTAATAATATAGCAAATTATATCGGCAATTCCTGGATAAAAGCTAAAATGGAGATAGCAGGTGCTAACCTTATGATTAATCAATCATTTATTGCTCTTCGCTCAGGCAGTGGAAAAAGCATGATACTTGCTTTTATGCAGGAAGTGATAAACCTTGCAAAAACATCAGGCATTATTGTAACAGTTGGCACTGGAGAACTTTTAGCTGATGAAAAATCTAAAATAGTATCAGCAACAGGTAACTCTAATGCTATAAACTTAGTAGAAAGCAATGGCTATTATATAAATGTGCTGCCACTGACTGCTGATGATATAGCAAAAGAACAAATGAGAATACAGTTTATATATACGAAAAATGTGCCAACAAATAGGCTGGTGATTCAAGCATTTGTAATATAAAAACTGGAAGGGGGAATACCTTCCCCCTTTCCACCTTCCCCCTAATGCAAAATTTTATTGTTCACCACAATAAAATTTCATATGGATAAAAACTCCCGCACATGTCGGTAGTTTTTATAATTAGTATTAATGAAGGTGTATAAAACTTAAAATGATTTTAAAAAAGGAGATATTATATGTCACAAAATTTTATAGGAACTAATGCTGTAAGTATAGCTGTATCAGTGCTGCCATTATTCCCGGCTGGGGCTGTTGACCATTTTGCAGATAGTAGTGATGTATGGACTGGTAATGCAACAGAAACATCTGATATGGTGAAAACACCAGATGGCTATACTTATGCTTGGACAAAAAATGCAATAATAGAAAGAACATTAACTATTGCACCTGCAAGCCCTATTGCTGCTTTACTTGATGCAGCAGTGGCAGCACAGCAAAGTTATGTAGGTGTGGGACCTGAGCCGTTTCAAGTAACAGTAATTGTAACGCATGCTCATACTGGGCAGGTTGATACTTATGCTGATGGAATAATTGCAAGTGGAGAGCTTGGTATGAAAGTGCAGCAAGACAGACTTGGAAATAAGCAGTATAGTTTTAAATTTGGCTCTTTTGTTACAACAGGACCGCTCAAATAGGAGAAAATAATGGAAAAGAAAGTATTTGAATTAAGTGATGACAAGACTACTAGACAAGCATATTTTAAAAAAGTAACCATGGAAGATGGCTTAAAAATTATAACAACTGCTGATGGTATGGCTCGTCAGGAAGAAACAGCTGTTAATAAGTTTGTAAATATTGCAGTTAAATATCTTGTGTTAGTTATTCCAGGAACTGGAACAGAGCAGCATATTAAAAGTTTGGCTGAGCTGGATGCTATATTTGATAACCCATTTATGAGTATAAAGATTGCAGAAGAATTTGAGAATTACATAGCCCCCTATTTAGAGAGCTTGAACATTTCCAAAAGCAAAATTATGGAGTTACAAGCTCAAGCTCTTCAAAAATAAATTATCCATGTAATGCAATAGTCACCACTCTTATATTAAATGGGTTTGGTGACTATGATAAAATAATGAATATGAGTTTTGAAAGTGCTGTATATACATATATTACAGTAGCTTTATCAAATATCCAGTTTGAAAAAGAAATAAATAAATCACATTAATTTCATTTTAGTGGTTATTTCATTTTTGGAAATAACCACTTCATCTCACACATTAAAATATAATAAAAATTAATAATATGTCTTATCTGTATCTATCTATCCTGTATATATATAATCACAATATAAATAATAAAATAAGGGGCTTATTATGGCATTAGGTGATACATTAAAAAATTATACGATAGGCGTAGGTATTAGAGATAATAACTTTACTGCTGGGCTCAAAAATATGGGCGGGCAGCTTAAACGTTTTGTGTCCCAAATGGGTATCATGCTTGGTGCAGGCTCGCTTGGTATGGCTTTTAAAAAGTTTATAGATACAGGCACAGATATTAGTAATTTTTCATCACTTACAGGTATTGCAGAACAGGATATAACAGCTCTTGGTGGAGCATTAGAGCAATTTGGCGGAAATGTTGATAGTGCTAAAAGCTCGCTACAGGCATTGCAACAAGGATTATCACAAGCCGAATGGGGACAAGGGCAATTATTAGAGACTGCTGCACTTTATGGAGTAGAACTTTATAACCAGGACGGCTCACTTAAAAATGCTCAAGCATTGCTTATGGGTTTAGCTGATGATTTTCAGCATTTAACAAAAGCTCAGCAGTTTACGCTGGGCAGTCAATTAGGGCTTGATGAAAGCACAATTTTATTATTACAGCAAGGCAAAACAAACATAAAAGCATTGCTTGAAGAGCAGCAGAAAATGGGTGTAATGAATGCTGGGCAGGCTCTTGAAGCAAAAAAATTCCACACAGAATGGACTAAATTAAAACAGTCATTAGGTTCGCTTGGAAGAAGTATAGCAGTTGATATTATGCC
>CAMEZN010000002.1 GCA_945947845.1 uncultured Mucispirillum sp.
GCAGCGCTTTAGCTATTTCTTTTGTTTGGCTGGCATTAATCTTTTGCAGTGCTTTTGGTGCAGAAAGAGTAAAGTTAAGCTTTAAACCGCCCAGCTCGTCAGCAATACCAAATAATTTACCTTCTGGCGTAGTCATAAATTCTGCAAGATAATCATAAGCTGGAAAATTCATTGATATAGCAATCTTTTTGTAAATATCCCATGACAGTGCTATTATATCAACTTTATCTTCAAATAATGGTATTAGTTTTACACTACTATCTTTTGAAAATTCATTAAGAAATTTTTTAAAAGCTCCTACTGGTCCACCACCTGCAGCTGCAAGTGATAAAATAAAGCGAGATGCAGGATTAATTATTGCATAATGAACTTCACCAAGAGCGCCATCACTTAATGGTATTTCTGCAATACCTTCATCGTCTTTAAACCAAGCAGGCCATGCACATTTTTCTTTTACTACAGATATAAAATAAGTATCAGTATCTGTAATATCCACCTTACTATTTACTTCCCAAAAATAATGAGATTGCCCTGCATCAAAATTGCCACAGCTAACATCACTATTAAGAAGAGAATCAAAAGATAATTTTAATTCATTTAAGTAATTATCGTTAGCTGCTTCAATAAAATGATAGCTTACTACAGCATTTTTAGCCCAACTCATAACAGCACCTATTTAGAATCGGTAGCAGATTCTTTAATAAGTGCATCAATCATTTTCTGCACTTCATCATCAGTAAGTTTCACAAACGCTTCGCTGCTATCCTGGATAACATTTACACCAATTTTTTTAAGCTCTGCAGCGGTTAAGCTATCTAAAGCTTTTTTAGATACACTGATTTTTTTAGATAAATACATATCTGCTTTGTCAGGAAAAAGCTCTTTAAGTTTTTCAATAGTATTTTGTTCATTAGTTATTTCTATTTTACCTTTTTTCTTTTGGTATCCGAACTTGACATTGTTAATAGTCATAGACTTTTTATCTAAAAACAATTCTTCGCTGCTCTCTACTAATGTGTATAACATTTGATATGCTTCGCCAGCGTTTTTTGAAGCATCTGAAAATGCAGCAGTGTATTTTGCTTTGATTGCATCGATTTCTGTATCTAATTCCTCCTTTAAATTTCTTAATACTCTTGATGCAGTTGAAAATTCTTTTGCTGCTGTTTCTAATTCAGTTAATTTTGCTGTTGCCATTTTTGACTCCTTAATATATATTAATATTGAGCTCTAAAATAAGGGTTAGAGCTCTTATTTCTTGTCTTACTCTAGCATTTTCTAATGCTAGAGTATTTTTTATGCCATTTCTTCCATAAATTCCTTTGTAATAACGCGTTCGCCCTGTTCGTAAGCAAGCTTCATAAGCCTTTTAATGCGGTTATTTACATCAAGCGGATATGCTTTATATATCTGCTTTTTATTTGCATCTTTCAAAGTAAGCATATCAGATAAAGCAGCGATTGCATCATCAGTGATTATTTTATTATAATCGCCTTTTACACATTTCACTTTGCCAGAAATATAATCTTTTAAGCTTTCGTTAATAGGCTCAAGCGGTGCATGGATAGTGCGTGCTGTAACTTCTCTAACAGCCAAGTTATTATCGCTGTAAAGCCTTGTAGCAAGCTCTGTTTGCCCTATAAGAATAATACCAACTAATGGTGTTAAGCCGTCACGCAGCTCCCACAACCGTTTTAAATATTTCAGTGTGTGAGTGTGTAAGTCTTGTGCTTCATCAATAATTAATATGATACGTTTGCCTGCATCATGGTGTTTTTTAAGCAGTGCTTCAACCTGACGGGTAAGGCTTTCTGCTCCGCGTTTTGGTTTATCATCTGATAAATCAAAAACGCAGGCTGCAAGTATATCTTTTGTGGTGCAGCGGTCCATATCTTTTGTGCGGACTTTCACTATAATGCAGTCAGTTAAGTTTTTTGTTTCTGCTTCAAATTTGCCCAGCACGGTAGTTTTACCGCCGCCAACTTCGGAAGTAATCACTGTAAACTGCCCGGTATCTCTTGCTGCTCTCATCATTTCAAGAGCGTAGTGGTGAGAATCAAGCATTACAATGTCACTTTCTTTGGTAATAAATGGCATAAACGGGTCACGGCTAAGCCCAAAATGTTTGAGCTCATCGTAAGTTAAGTTAATACTTTCAATCATATTTTCCTCCTGCTGCTCTATTTCAAACAGCTCATTTATTGATTTATTTTCTTTTGTTAAAGAATTATAAGTTTTTGCAATTTTTGCTTTAAATTCGGGTATTTTCTTCATTTCCCTGCCATCTTTTAAAAGCAGAGATAAACTTGCTTTGCTCATATTCTCAGCAGTTATTTCTTTAAATCGCTTAATAAACTGAGCAGAGCTTATATTATGTTCATCAATTAGTTTTTTTAAAGCTATCATATAAAGCTCCTTATGCAAGTTTCATAATATCTGCCGCAGGTTTATGCAGCATATTATAAATATCATCAATAGTAACGCTTGCTGGCACACCTTTTGGGTATAAAGCAACAAGCTTTCCTTTTTCATCAACAGTAATTCTGCCATGTTCTGCATTATACATGCGGATAAGTTCAGAAAGTTTAATATAGCGTTCTTCTGTCTGTTTAGTTTGTTTAACATTTCTTTTTTCTGCAGTAAGCGGTGCAGTAGGGTTTACCTGTGCATCCGTTCCAGCAGGCTGTAAGTAAGCCACATTATCTGTTGCAAGCACAGTTTCTTCTTTTGGTTTGGTTGGCGGCCGCATACTGCGTTTATTACCTTTGCCGTGGAAGTCAACGCCATAAGTATTTGATAATATTTCTTCTGATTTCTTATCAAATTTCTGAGTAGCAGTTTCTTTTAAAGCCTTATTTTCGCCAACTTTTACAGCATTTGCACTGATTGTGCGGTTAAATTCATCTTTAATATTAGCCTGCAGAGTAAACACAAGCCCATTATAATGAACATTAATACTGTCTTTTATAAACGCATGCGGTTTAACTATCACTTCTTTGTAGATAAGGTTTGTATCAGTAACAGTATATGTTTTATTCATATATGATATGTTACCGTTGCCGTCCACTTTTCTAGTGATTGCATCTTCCTGAATTAAAGCTGCCCAAATATCATAAGGCGGGCATTTAATAAACTGTTCAGGCTTAATATTACGCCAGTGCTCAATTCTGCTTTCTTTTGCTCCGCGGAAATCTTTTAAAAGGTTTCTTTCTACACACCATTTAAGAGCGTAAGCATTAAGCTCATCTATGTTTTTAATTCCATAGATTTTTAAGCGGCTTTCAAAGCCTTTTTCAATAATGTTCATTAAGCCTTCAACCATGCCTTTTGCTCGTGGGTTTCCGCTCTCATGAAATTCAAGCTGAACATTTAAGCTATCCAGCAGGTTTTTTAATGCTTTCTTTTTCAGTATTGCGCCCTGGTCGGTGTATAAAATTTTTGGCAGACCCTGAAATTGATAAATACCATTATAGTCGCTGTTTGTAATAGTGCTAACAAGTTCTTTTTTAGAGCTCCATGCTTTGAAAAGGAAGTCTGCACCATCAATGCTGTTTTCACCAAGTGCATAGTAATACCAAAAGAAAAATGCACCGCTGGTGTGGTCTACTAACACATATCTATGCAGTTTCTTTTTGCCACGTAACTCTTTTTCTACTGTCTGCTCAATTTTATTGGCATAGTATTTTCTTTTATAATCAGTGTCTTCTTCCAGCTCGCCTTTTTTCTCATCAAAATACCATTGTAAGCATATTGATACATCAAACTGGTGAAGCTGGTTAGGGTGCTCACTGATTACCTGCACATGTGGTGTAGGTTTTTTAAATTCGTCCACAGTCCAACCTCTCATTCTTAAAAGCTCGCAAAAACGGGAATAAGATACATCTATCACAATACCTAACTCTTCTTTCATGTGCCTGTATATCTCTTTCACATCAAAAGTGAATTTGTCATTTTTTCTGCGGCTTTTATTAATTAAAGCTGCTGCATGCTCTAATATCCACTCTTCCACAGCTGTTTCGCCTTTGTCAGAGCGTTCTGCTCTTGCTCTAATGCCGGCTTTGTTTGCTTTACGCCAAATTGTAGAAATAGAGCAGTTATAATGTTTAGCAAGCCTTTTAACTTCAACTGTTCTTTCATCATCTGATAGATTTATCAGAGCATCATATATTTCTTTTTCCACATCCACTCCAACCAAAAACTGAAATAAATTCAGTTTTTGTTTTTCGTTTATTTTTATTAAAAATTTCATCCGTGAAATTTTTAAAACACGGATTGCTGAAATAAATTCATCAATCCTTACGCTTCGCGGCGGCACATCCTGTGCCTGATATAAACAGACCTATTTATTTCTGTTTTTAAACTCTTTTTCTGTCATAGGAATAATATCTATAACTGAGTATTTAACATCATATCCAGTTTGTTTTTTTCTGCGATACACCATATCATACAAGGCTTGTTTTGCTGCTTTTTTAGTTTTCCAAGGTCCCCATTTTTCAATATTATTTTCACCCAAAACAAGATGTAAGTAAAACCCTGGTGTGTCTGTTTCATGATTTTCTTTTTTTGCAGTATTTACTTTTACATCAGTTTCTTTTTCTTCATGCTCTACTGGCACAGTAACAACAGTGTTGTTATTTTCGTCAGTGGCTGATTTTTCTTCTGTTTTTGCAGGCTGTTCGTCTTTTGTTTCTGTATCTTCTGCTTCTTTAATGTTTGCAGGAATAATGCAGATATTTTTAATGTTTTGTGCTGGCATTGGGCAGTTAAAAAAATGAAATATAAGTTGATATATATCTACATTATCTTTTTCGCTTATAAACATTTCATTTTCATAAGTAACATTGTTTATAGTGTATTTTTGTCTAAGCTGCATAATGTCCCCCTTATTCTGCGTCTAAAAAATCTAATGGAGTTTCTCCATTATCAAGAGTTCTTAACTCATCATTTGTAAGTATACCGCCCTCAAAATTGTAGTTATATTTTAATGCTGCTTTTATGCGAATATCATCTACTGCCACCATAAGTTTTGAGATAACCGCACAAAACATGTTTGCATTAAAGTTTGAGTAATCTTTTTCAAGTAATAAGTTAGCTGATGCAATTAATTTATTTGCATCAAGCTCTAAGTTTGTAATATCTTGAAAGTCATCTCTATCATCTGCTGCAACTTTGCCAAGCCTGCCATGGTAAACATGTTCTAACTGACTTTTTAAATCAGTTATTTTATTATTTAGTGCTTCTTTTTCTATTTTCGCCTGTTCTAAATCCTGTTCTTTCTTCTCTTTAGCTTCTGCATAAGTCTGCACCATTTTATCTTTTGCTTTATTTTCTGCTTTTAATTTACTGATTTCTTCTTTATTTTTAGCTACTAAATCAGTTAAAGCATCTTTTAATATGTCTTTTTCTTCCAGCGGTATAGTTTCGCCGTCAATAACGATTGATTCATCTTTAATCTGCAGTTCGCCAGCTTTGACTTTTGAAGTAATTTTCTTTAAATCACGATACCCAACACCAAAAGTGGAAACCGTTTCCAAAAATTCTGAACCAAGAGTGTTTAAAAACTCTAATTTATCATCTATTGTTTTGTAGCTGTAACCTATTGATTTACAGTAGTTTTCCCATGTTTCAATACCTTGCATATTTTTATATATTTTGTTTTCTTTAATATTTTTTAAAAGCAATAAACTGGAAACGTTTCCAAAATCACTCATTAATTTTAATGCTTCCACTCTACCTGTTAATTTGTATGCTTCTGCAATTAAATCTTCTTTTTCTTTGGCCTGTATTTCTTTTTGTTCCTGTTCTTTTATTACTTCCATAGCTTGATAGCTTTCTACTACACTTTTTGCAGCAGCAGCAGCTACTTCAGTAGATTCTATAATTTCTGCTGGTATTTCCTGCTGCCAGCCTAAATTGTATGTTTTATATAATGCTTTAATAATTCTAACAGATTTACAGTCTTCTCGCTGCGGTGCATCTATTTCGCAGTTCCATGGGCAGATGCCGCAAATGCCGTTAAATTCTTCATTATTATTGATTGCATTTTGGATAGCTTCTTCTACTTTTATTAGCATTTTGCCTGTAATTGCTTCTTTTGGTACATTGTTATCTTTAAAAGGCATAAGATGATAAGCTGTATTTAAATTAACTATCACTTTGCCATAAAAAGTAATGTATTGGTTAATATTACCCATATTGCTTTCGCAGCCTGTTATTTCGTTTGCAAATGGCATTTCTTCCCCATTGCATTTATAAACGATAACATCACCTTCATTTGAATTAGGCTGTTTTTTATAAAAAATGTGCCATTTTGGCTCTTTAGTACTTATAAATTCTAATTTAATTGGCATTGTCGTTCTCCTTATTAAAAAGTTGTTTTTCTATATCTGATAACTGCATATTAATCATCGTAAGCACTGTATGCTCCACATCATCATAAGTGCCACCATGCCTTTTAATATTATCTGCAATTACTAATAAAAAAGAACCTACAGCGATATATAATTCATCTGCTTTTAAGCCATTTTCAGCACCTTCAATTTGCGCCAGCCGTCTTTCTTTATCTATTTCTAATGTTATTTTCATATCCCGCTCCTTAATTAGCATTCATGCTTGTAAGTTGTTCTTCAATACTGCTTTTACGTGATTTTAATATGGCAGTTCTGCATGCCCATAATTTACTTACTTCTGTGCCAATGTAATATTTGCCGTCCTGCAGTTCTGCAAAACCTACACGCTGCATAGTGTTTAAAATAGATAAGCATGTAGTTTTTGTGATGTTTAGCTGGCTTGATATTGTATCCGTTGTAAAGCCAGTAGGTTTTGAGCCAAGCAGTTTTAATATATCAATAAAATCATTGTATTTTTTTGCCTGGTGGTAGCTTTTATCTTCCATAAAACGCCTCCATAGCATCTCTTTTAGATATGCCAAAGTGCTCATCATACTGGTTATGTAATGAAACAATAGTCTCTAAAGTATGCTCTGCCTGCTCTACACCAAAAAGGTAGGCAGCTACTTCAAAAAATATACGCATACGCTCCGGCATGCTGAATGCTCCGTTATTTAATATTTCTGTTTCAATGCTTTTAAGGGAATGAAAAGATGTAAACTCTTTTCTATATTTTTCTATTTCTTGTCTTACTCTGTCTGTCATAACAATTTTATTTACAATGCTGTATGCTGTTAATGTTTCCATATATACTCCTTATGTGTATAGGTGCAGGATGTACCGTCGCTTGCGTAAGCAACGAGGGGTTTCCCCGAATGTTGCGTGTTTTCAAAAATACAAGGATGTATTTTTGAATAAAAGTTTATTGTTTCCATTAGTTGCTCCTGTGCATTTTAAATGTCTGTATTTAAGCTGATATGTAGTGTGCAGCTGCTGCCAGCACATGCTATATTTCTTGTTTTTCCTGCAAAAGTTATGTGCCCACATCTTTGCATTAGATAGCTGATTTAATGTGCTGCAGCTTTCTATTACACTTTTTATATAGCTTATAATATCTTGTGTTTGCTGTGGTTTAGTCATTGTGCTGCTCCTTTAATTTTATTTAAATCTTTCTAAACATTTCTAAAAAAGTTTCTTCATCTAAATATAACCACTCATCACTATCTGTATCTTCATACTTAAATAAGTATATTTTATTTTCTATGTCTTCAAATGCTTCAATAGCAAATAGTGCAACGATAATAACTCTTTCACTATATTTAGATTGCCATTTTTCTGTTTCTATTACTAATGCCATCTTTACCCCCTTAATTTAATATGCCTGCACTGATAAAATCTTTTTCTATTCTGCGGACACTATCAGCAGATATATTAAACATTTTACCAATACCTTTTTTAGCAAACCCAATACTTAAAAGTAGTTTTATGCTTTCAATATCAGCAGTATCCAGTTTTAAATTTCTAAACCTTTTATTTAGTTTTTCTGATATTTCAAAGCCTGCAATTTTTTCTTTTTTTAATGCTTCAAGCCTTTTTTGTTTTAAAAGGTTTGCAAGTTCTGCTCTAAATTTTTTTGCTTTATCAGTATTAGCAAGCATACTTATTATGTATATGCCTTCTTCTGTAAAAACCCTTACTTCTCTAGCTTTTCCGTCAACTGTGGACAATTTGACCATGGTTGAAAAACTATCCAATTCTTCTTTATTTCTATGGTATATTTTAAATATAGAATCTTTTGGTGCAGCATATCCTAATGCTCTGCCAATGCTTTCTGCTGTCATACATATTATGTTATCATACATAATAATGTCTTTTTCTTTTATTAAGTTTAATTCACTCATTATATCACCCCTTCTAACATAGATTTTACTTCTTCATCTGTTTTAAATGTTTGCGGGAACTGATACCCTGTAAGCTGGGTGATAGCTTTTTCCACCTTTGCACTTCTATCTCTGCCAGCTATTACATTATTGACTATTGTGCAGCTTACATTTAGAGCTTTTGCAATAGACTTTTGAGAGATTGCTTTTTCTTTTAAAAGCTTTTGAATGGTTTCTTTTTGTGTCATATTTTCCTCCATTTATTTTATAAAACAGGCAAAAAGCCTTGTTTTTTCTTGCTATTTAGTAAAAAGTTTAGTATAATATTATGTTAATAAATATTTAATAAAATGCTTATAAATAGCTTTTTATTTAACTTGATAAATATAATATACACGAAAAACCGTGTAAGTCAAGTACAAATACACTATTTTTTGTGTATTTTTTAAAAAATATATTAAGGATTTAAAAAAATGAATATACATCAAAGATTTAAATTAATTAGAAAAGAATTAAAAATGACACAAACAGAGTTTGGTAAAAAAATTGGTAAAAAATTAAGAACAATACAAGATTACGAATATGAAAAAGCAACTATTACTGACGGCGTTCTTTTAACTTTACAAGAAAAATTTAATGTAAATATAGATTGGATGCGGACAGGTCAAGGTGAGATGTTTTTAAATAATGATAAGAAAAACAATAAGAATAATAGATATGACTTTTTATTAAAAATGCTTGATGATTTTTCTGATGAAGAATTAGCAACAATTATAAAAACAACACAAGCAATGGTTGATAAAAAGAATAATAAAATAGAAAATGCAGGGTAAAGGAGGTTCGTTATGGATGAACTTGAATATTTTAGTAAAGAAGAAAAAATTGAATATGGCATATTAGTATTTACTATTCATAATATTACACAAGATGCTTTATTGTGGAATGAATTACATAATAATATGATACGTGAGTTTCATGGAATTAAATTTACAAAAGAACCACCAAAAGATATAAAAGAGCACTATATAACCCATGATAATATGGTATATATTGAATATAATACTAAATATACAAATAAAAGTTTATTTGATTTTTATATAGAAAGTGTTATTAATGATACATTTCATAATTGTTCTCTTAATATTGTAGAATATGATTCAAAAACTAAAATTGATATAACTATATGTATTCATGGAGAGATACTTAATTATACAATTAATTTTAAAAGAGGTAATATTCCTTGGAAATTACCTGTTGATAAACCAGAATTATTACAGTATTGAAAATCATATGGCAGATATAGTAAAAAAAGAAAGATTTAAGATTAATAATGTAGAGCAAGTAACAGCAGTTGTTTTAAAATATGATATAGCTCCATTTACTTTTGTATTTTTAAATCCGCGTTCTCAAAATTGGAAATATGTAAAAGAATTATGTGAAACCAAAGGTAAAGTTGTATATGATAATAATGCATATATAGTATTTTTTAATAATACAATTGAACATATAACAATCATAAAAGGTATTATTGATATTGTTCGTGGCTGGTCTACTGTATATTTTTTTGTAAATCATATATACCAAGATATTCATAATACAGAATGGATAACATGCTATTATTATTCAAATCAAGCAGATAATATAGATAGTTATTGTATTGGGGTAGATAGTTATAAATGTATGATTATACCGTGTAAGTTATTAGTTGGTTGGACTCATTTATTAAAAAAATATCATCCGACATCATATAAAGAGCAACTACAAGCATTATCGATAAAAAAATGTAATTTATGCCCTAATTTTGATATAAATAAATTTTCTATATACAAAGAAGATGAAGATGAAGAAGATGAAGAAGATAAAGTTAGAAGAAGTTTTTGGAAAAGAATATTTGGTTTTTAAGACTAATTTTGCAGGGCTTTCGCCCTGCATCTGTAAAGGAAATTTTAAAATGATATTTAAAAATAATCATTTTAAATAAGATATGCTGTTTTTATTAAAAAGTAAATAAAAAAGGAGTGAGTTATGAGTAATCAAACTAACAATCAAAATAAAAATAAGCAATATAGCAACCCTGTTGTTGCTTATGACAGCCCAATGGGCACACATATTCCACCAAAACAAACAAATACTAATACAAAAACTAAACCACAGCCTAAAAAATAGAAATAATATTGACTATAAGCATATATTTTATATATATTATATAAAAAGGAGTGCTTATGAGTCAGAAAAAATTACAAGAATATTATAAAGATGTTGATACGTATAATAGCTTATTAAATAGCAGTGTATCATTATTTTTTAAATCAATTTTAACTTACAGCATAGCTGCACTTGGTTTATTTTTTACTTTGCTTATTCAGTTTTTTAAAGATAGGCAGATAACTGATAATATAATAAACGATGTATTTATTGCGGTATTACTATTGTCTGTGTGTATTGTGTTTATATTTGCTGCGATGCTTGTAGACCAAAAATCAATAAGTTATTCATTATATATGTCAAAACAGTATTATCTTTATGCAGATAATAATTTAACAAATCGCTGGGTATATGTATTTTATATAGCAGAAGTTTTGGTATTATTATTGGCTATTACAGCTACTATTTTTATGGCAAAAGTATATATGAGTTTACTTGTATATAATATGTAATAAGCAGGGTTATTCCCTGCTTTTGTTTTACCCTGCTAAACAGCAGGGTTTTTTATTGCCCTTTTTTAGCTATACATCATTCTCACCTATTTTTCACAAGTATTTCTTAGAAACACTTATAAAAAATATTTCAACTTAATTATTTAAGTAAAATAATTTATTTAAGTGCTTGCTGTATTTTCTTTTAATTATCTTACATATATTGCCAATATAAAATAATTCAGGCTTAGGGGAGCGATTTTTGCGACGCAAGCATTTCCCGACTGAATAAGGAGGAATCAGAAATGCGTAGCTGGACCGAGCCGTCGCTTGCGTAAGTGCAGAAGCATTTACTGCGACTAAACGTGATTTAAAAAATTCAAGGATGAATTTTTTAATAAAGGATAATATATGGGACTTTCAAAAACAAGTATTCAGAAATTAGAAACATGTCATAGTGATTTAAAACGGCTTATTTATGCTGTAGCGAGTGAAGAAAAATGCGCTGTTATTTGCGGCTTTCGTGGCAGATATGAGCAGGAAAAAGCATATAAAGAAGGCAAAAGTAAAGCCCGCTTTGGGCAGTCTAAGCATAATTTTAAGCCTTCGCTGGCGGTGGACGTGGTGCCACTGCCTCTTAATTGGAATGATATTTCAGCTTTTGAACGTTTAGGTGAAGCTGTTATGAAAAAAGCTGATGAATTAAACATAAAAATCAAATGGGGCAGAGATTTTACTAATCTTAAAGACTACCCACATTTTGAATTAGCAGATTAAGGGGGAGCGAAGCGACGCAAGGTCGTTCCAACGAGTAGGCAGGAATTAAACGACCGCAGCTGGAGAAAATCTTCGTTCCTTGCCCTAAAAAATTTCTGTTTCCGCCCTATTCGGTTGGGAAATTATTTAGGGCTATATCCCCCTTGATTGCAAAAATTTTTACTTCGTCCAGTAAAAATTTTCATAGGGATAAAATTATGGGCAAAGCCCAGTAATTTTATAATAGAGCAAATAAAATATTAAAAGGAGTATAAATAATGCTTGTTTATAAAAACATTCAGAAAAAAACAGACGGAAGTTATGTATTAGAGAAAAATGGTATGCCGTATCATATACCAAATACTGGCGAGTTTGCAGAAGAATATGAGTTTATTAATAAATATGCAGAAGCATATCCAGAAGAAGTAACAGAATATCAAGAGCCTGTTTTTGAACAGGCACCAGTTGATGAACGCCTGGTGCGTCTTGCTGCCCTTGAAAAAGAAAGTAATGAGCTTTCTCAAGATATTTTGGCAGAAATTGCAACTGATGAAGATAAAGCACGCTTTAAAGAAGTGCGTAATGAAATTAAAGCAATTAAAGCAGAATTAGAAGCAGAAAAAACTGCTGCCACATTAGAAGAAATACCAGCTGTGGCAGATAATGAGTAGGCTTAAAATGAGTATTACATCACTTAGTAAATACTTAATACTGTTTCTTTTTACTGTGCTGATTGTGCTTTCTATCTTATTTGCTATCAGCAGTGCAGAAAATAAAGCCCTGCAAAAAGCTAATGCAGTATTAAAAGAGCAAATCGCATTAAGAGATACAGCAATTAATGAAGTTGATAAAAATATTAAAAGCCTACAGCTGCAGGTAGCAGAAGCTGAGCAAATATGTAACGAACGGTTAAAAGCAAGAAATGATGTGCTATTACTTTTAAAAAATAAAGATTCACCAGCAGTCATTCGTCCTGCCGCCTCCTTAAATAAAGAGCAGGCAAAAAATGGGGCAGTTTCTGTCCCATTTAACACAAGGGGGATTATGGATTATGAAAAAAGTAATATTGTTATTGATAGTATTAATTCTTACTGGGTGCGCTACATCGCACAGTCAAGTAATAGTAAAAAATAGAATATGTAATGTGCCAGCTAGGGTGGAGTTGCAGGCATTAGATAACTCCACCCACCTGGCAAGTAAAAAAAATGCAGCAATATTAATGCTGAATATTGCTGATTTGGTGGCGTATATTAAAAGTTTAGAAGCTGCCATAAAATGTTATGAAAAGCAATAATCTTTTTTATTTTTTAAAAACAGGAGAAATATAAATGATTTTAATAAAATTTCTAATTTTTACAGCAATTATTCTAGGGATATTTGCTTTAATATATAAATATTTTGATAAAATTAAAGTTGGTTATACAAAAATTAAAGAAAAAGTGCAGGTAGTTATTTCTATTGTAAAAGTAAAAATAATGAATGTTTATATAGTTATTAAAAACTTTTTTGGCAGAATATTTACCAGCGCAGGCAGGTAGCGATGGAAACTGAAGTTATTAATACATTAGCTAATTCAACTAATGTAGTGATTTTAATGCTCTTGTGTTCAGGTCCGCTTTTTGGAGCAGGAATATTATTTATTGCTTACAGATTTATTAACAAGTTTGGTGAAAGATTTGTTAATGCAGTAGATGATATTGCAAAACAGACAAAAATGATGGGTGAAATTATTGAAAGTATGCGTGAAGAAATTGAAGATGTAAAAGCAATCACATCTGATAATAACCGCAGGCTTGAAATTATTGAAAAGACGGGGTTATCAATTCATGGCAGATAAAGACTTCGGGGCAGAAAGCCCACAGGCTGAAGTTAGAGAGTATTGCTTTCGCGTGTGGCGGGCATGTAATCGTGATTTTTCTGCAACCGAAAGGCAGATAAAAAAAGAAGATTACTGCTCTGTTACACGCTCTACTCTTTCACGCTGGGCAAAAAAATATGGCTGGATAGAAAGAGCTGATAGTTTAGATTTAAAAGAAGAAAAAGCTGAATCAGTAGAACAGCAGGTATTAAATGATTTGGTAAAAATCCATGAAAAAATAATGCTGTATGTAGCAAACCAGCCAATAGATGAAGTTGATACTGCTAAGATTAACTCTCTTGTAAATAATGCAAAGCAGATTGCAGATATTACAGACAAAATAAGAAAAAGCAAGCAGGAAGCACTGCTTGATGATGATAAAGAGCAAGTGCAGTTTAATTTTAAGAGTGTGTAATGAAACCTAAAAAACATATAGATATAAATTGCCCTGCTGTGTTTCGTGGGCTGTGGGAAAATAAGTGCCGTTATAAAGTTTTATATGGTGGCCGTGGCAGTGGTAAAACACATCAAGTAGCAGAATATCTTGTTGTAAACAGTTTATTACAAAAAGAAAAAATACTATGCACACGAGAAATACAGCGAAGTATTAAAGAAAGTGTTCATGCTGTGTTGGTAAGTAAAATTAATGCTTTAGGATTAGATAAGTATTTTACAGTTACAGAAAATAAAATAAGCAACATAGCAGGCAGCGAGTTTATTTTTGCAGGCTTACGTATGAATATAGATAGTATCAAATCTATTGAAGGCATTAGTAAATGCTGGATTGAAGAAGCTCAAAGCGTAAGTCGTAAAAGTTTAGATATTTTAAGACCAACGATAAGAGCAAAAGATAGTGAAATAATAATAACATTTAATCCAGAGCGAGAGCAGGACCCAGTGTGGCAGGATTTTATTATTAATACACCTGATTCTGCTTATGTTCAAAAGGTTAATTATTATGATAACCCATTTTTTCCAGATGATTTGGAAAAAGAAAGAAAAGAATGCTTTGATAAAAATCAAGATGATTACAAATGGATTTGGTTAGGCGAGCTTAGAAAAATAAGCGATGCTCAAATCTTTAAAAATATATTTGAAGTGCGTGAGTTTGAAACTCTAGAAAATGCAAGATTTTTTCATGGTGCTGACTGGGGATATGCTAATGACCCTACGGCGCTTATACGCTGCTACATACATGAAGGCTGCTTATATATAGACCAGGAAGTGTGTGAGCTGCATGTGGAATTAGATGATTTACCAAAATTATTTAATAGAATAACAACAGCTAAAAAATGGCCAACATATGGAGATAGTGCCCGTCCTGATATTATAAAATATATGCAGCGTAAAGGTTATCACATACGCAAAGCTGATAAATGGTCAGGTTCTATTGAGCAAGGTATTGGATATATCAGAAATTTTGAAAAAGTTATTATTCACCCAAGGTGTGAAAATACTATTGATGAGTTTAAAAAATACAGCTGGAAACAGGATAGAAATACAAATGAAATACTGCCTGTTCCAGAAGATAAATTTAATCACTGTATAGATGCATTGAGATATGCACTTTATAAAAAAATTAAACGAACAGACAAATAAATATGAAAAGAAATAACAATACAAGACAAAAACAAAATTTGTTGAAAGTCAGCTGGCAAGTTGTGCAGAACCTGCTTAACCGCGATGAAAATAGAAGCATACGCAGGCAGTATGGCGTGCCGCTTACAAATGCTGGTGAATCTGTAAAAGTTGCCATGGATGCCGCACTTGAAACTAGCGGGCATTTTACTACTATCAGAAATGCAGTAGCAAGTGGTGGCATTGATGCATACCCTCAGTTCTTAGGTTATGCATATCTTTCAGGCTTGCAGCAAAATGGATTTATACGTGCAGGCGTTGAAGGTCTTGCAGATGATATGACAGCTCGCTTTATAGAGTTAATAAGGACATCAGATATTGAGAATAATGATGATGATAAAATAAATAAAATTAATGAATATTTAAACGCCTTTCAAATAAAAGAGCTTTTTAATAAAGCTGCGGCTTTATGCGGATATTTTGGTGGCTGTTTAATTTATGTAGATACTGATGATGAAGATTTATTATCAGCTTTGGATGAAAAAAGTTTAAATCACAGCATTAAAGGATATGTGCTTATTGAGCCTATAAATGTTTATCCTGGTAGATATAACAGCACTAACCCATTAAGGGCTGATTATTTTATACCAGAAACATGGATTGTACTTGGTCAGGAAGTGCACGCATCAAGGCTTTTATATTTAGCAGCTGATGAAGTGAATATGCTTTTAAAACCTGCATATAATTTCTTTGGCATTGCACCAGCACAGATTGCAGCAGACAGCGTAAGCCATTTTATTAAAGATAGAGAAGCTGCCAGCAGGCTGCTGCATAAATACAGCTTACTTGTTTTTAAAACAGATATGGGCTCTGCATTATATAGCGGAAACCCTGAAGAGCTTTACTCTCGTGTAAAAGTCTTAGCAGATTTTAGAGATAATAACAGTGTGATTATTATTGATAAAGAAGATGAAGATATAGTTACAGTTACTACAAGCCTTGCAGGTGTTACTGATGTGGTGCGCTTAAGCTTAGAGCTTATGCCTATTATGTTTCGCCAGCCTTTAACAAAATTTTTAGGCATAAGCCCTGGTGGTATGAATGCTACTGGTGAAAGTGATGAAAATAACTGGAATGAATATGTACTCTCGCAGTGTGAGAAAATATTTAGAAAGCCTGTTAAAAGGTTACTTGAGCTTATTCAATATGATTTATTTGGTGAAGTTGATGAGTGCATAGATTTCATATTTCAAGTGCAATCATCTAATGATGAAGTAAAAGAAATTAATAATAATAAAATTAAAGCAGATACTTATGTACAGCTTACGAGTGCCGGCATTATCAGCCCAGAAGAAGCAAGAAAGGCACTGGCTGAAGATGAGAAATCTGGGTTTAACAGTATAGATGTTGATGCTGTACCAGAAGTGCCAGAAACAGGCAATGAAGACTTGTTTAGTGCTTTTGATGAGTGGAAAGAAGAAGACCATGACAGAGATGAAAATGGCAGGTTTACTTCTTCTAGTTCTTCTAAAACTGCAAATAAAAAAGATAAACTTAAAGAAAAAGAAGAAATGGAAGATAAAGCACGTGAAGCTCAACTTAATTTTTATAAAAAAAGCACAGATACTGTTAATGAAGTTTTAAACACAATATCTGATTTAAGAAAAGAAAATTTAGAAGTTGTTCCATGGAAAAATCGTCTTGGGCAAACATCTATATATGTAAAATATTTAGGTAGTGAAATTAGAATATCAGACCACAATAAAAATATGAATTTTGATACAAGCGATTATCACATACGACTAGATGATAGTAATAATTTTAAACAAGTAAGAGAAGAACTTCCAAAAGTTATAACAAAAATTAATCAAAGAGTAGATGAACAAACTAATATGAGAAATGAAAAAATAAATAAATATGAAGAACAAAGAAAAAAAGATGTATCAGAAATAAAAAATAAAAGAGCAAAAGAATTGCCTGAGATAAAAAATCAAACTAAAGAGTACATGAAAAATTTTGAAAATCATCCATACAGAAAAGAGATAGAAGATTTAGTTGATATATATATCAATGATTATCTTAATGTAGAGGATTACCCTAGTTATGAACGGCAAGATTTTGATAAATTGCAAACTGCTTTTAGATTTCCTAATGCAAAACAAAGAAATCAATACATAGGGAAATTGAAATATGAAAAAAACAAAACAATCAATCAAGATGAATAAACCCTGTTTTTACTGTTTAATTTTGTTTATTTTTAAAGATTTTTAATTTTATGGGTGTTTTATCATAAAGCGAGCTTAAAGAGCAAATAAGGCAAAATTTTAAAAGAGTTTAAAATGAGAGTTAATGGAAGAGTTAGAGCATCAGCAGCTGTAAAGCAAAAATATTTTAAAAGATTGATGAGTATTATTGATGAAATGAATAACTCAGTGAATTGGTGGCTGGGTGCTAGATATAAAGAGAATGAGAAAGAGATAGTAGCTCAAGACAGCGCAGCTAATAATATTGAAAAAGAATTAAAAGATTTAATGAAGCGTTGGAGTAAACGCTTTGATGAAGCAGCAAAAGACATTGCAAAAGATTTTGTAAAAAGTGCAGTAAATCACAGCACAAATAATTTAAAGGCTCTTTTAAAAAAAGCTGGGTGGACTACTAACTTAAAATTATCACGCAAAGCCCAGGATAAATTAAAAGCCATGATGATTGAAAATATAAATTTAATTAAAAGCATACCAGAAAAATATTTTACTGAGCTTACTACTGTTACAATGCAGAGCATTACTCGTGGCAGAGATTTAGCATATTTAAAAGATGAAATTAAAAAACGCTATGGTGTTGTAGAACGCAGAGCCGCTTTAATTGCACGTGACCAAAATAATAAGGCTACTTCAATAATTACTCATACAGAGTATGAAGAACTAGGTATTACAGAAGCTATTTGGAAGCACAACCCAGGAAGTCGTGAGCCACGCCATGAGCATGTTATAGCAAATAATAAAGTATATGATATTTCCAAAGGAATGTATTTTGAAAGCGCTGGTAGATATGTATTTCCCGGAGAAGAAATAAACTGCGGCTGCACAAGTGAGCCAATTATACCAGAGATTAGGAACTTGCAGCTTAAACGAATAGAAAAACAAGAGATGAATAATGAGTGAAGTACTAGCATTTGATACAAAACGGCATAAAGATATTAATGGTTACTTACATGTTGAAATAAGCCCGTTGACAAAGGAAACAGTAAATCCGTACTACGGGCGAGAAATACCCGGCTGGGAAGAGAAAGGATTAGACCCTGAAAAAGTATATTATGGCTACCGTGCAGGCAGTGAGTTAAAAAAAGCATTAAACACATTCAACGGCATACCAGTGCTTGATGAACATAAGCTAGATAGCGCAGAACATCCATTAAAAGAAGAACGAGTGGGATATACAGGCACATCTGCTAAGTGGGAAGCTCCATATATTATGAATGCTTTAATTATAACAGATGCAGCTGCTATTGAGCTGATTGAAAGTAATAAACAGCGAGAGCTGTCAGCTAGCTATCGTTATAAACCTGTGTTTAAATCTGGATATTTTAATGGTGAAAAGTATGACTTTATTATGAT
>CAMEZN010000003.1 GCA_945947845.1 uncultured Mucispirillum sp.
CTTGTATTTATAATATCAATATTGGCTTCTGGCATCAGAAAGTAATCAAGAAATATATCTTTTACCTGTTCTATTAATTGCGGTTCTTCTTTTTTTGAAGAAATAGAAGCTTTCCAGCCAAGTGAAATATTTTTTGCACCGGGTATAAACACAAATTCTGTGCCATTATTATCATATATTGCAGTATATAAGCTTATACCATTTTTTTCAAATTCAGCATATTTTTTTATTGTAAAGCCATAATATTCGGCAATTTCATTTAAAATATTTTGCTTTTCTTGAATATCTAGTTTGTCATAATTAATTTTATATAAATTTTTCTTATTCATAGTAATATTATTATGTTTATTAAAAGATTTTGTAAAGTAAAATATAAAAAAAACTCCATGTTTTATAAAAACATGGAGTTTTAAAAAAATGTATTAAAAATTGATTATGATTTAAACTGTTCTACCAATGTTTTAAGTTTTTCTGTTCTTTCTTGCAGATGGTCAACTGTAACAGTTACTTCACTGACAGCTACATTACTTTCTTCAATACCACTTGCAATTGCCTGTGTTTTATCTGTTGCATCTTGTATAGTGTGATACTGCTCTTCAAAGCTTGTCATCATAGTGTGTGTAGAATTAGTTACATCATTAACACCATCAACTACAAGATTAAAAGAAGATGCAGTTTCTTCAATTACTTCAACACCTGTTGATACACTAGTATCTGCTGATTTCATAGCAATTGCTGCTTGTTCTGATTCATGCTGTAATGTAGAAATAATATTTTCAATCTCGCTAGTAGCTTTTGTAGTTCTTTCTGCCAGCTTTCTAACTTCATCAGCAACTACTGCAAACCCTCGTCCTGCATCTCCTGCTCTTGCTGCTTCAATTGCTGCATTTAATGCAAGTAAGTTTGTTTGGTCTGCAATATCATTAATAACTGTTAAAATTTCACCAATCTGAGTTGAACTTTCAAGAAGATTATCAATTGTTTGAGAAAGCTGTTTAGTATTATCGCTTATTTCAAGCATAGTATTTTTAATATTATTTAATTTATGCTGACCTTCTATTGTTCTTTGAGTTGTTTCATCAATTTTATTTAAATTCTGCCCCATTTCAGTAGTAGCTTCTTCTGAATTATTTTTAATAACATTCATATCAACAACAATATTATCAACTTGTTCTGCCTGAGAACTGAAAGTTGCAGAAAATTCTTCCATAGTAGCTGCCAGCTGATTATTACCTGATGCAACATCTTGTGCTGCTTCTTTAACTTCCCTTACAATAGTTTGAACATTTTCAATAAAAGTATTAAAATAAACAGCAAGTTCTGCAAGCTCATCTTTTGTTTTAGTAGTAAGCCTGATAGTTAAATCTTTATCACCACTTGTTAAGTTTTTAGCAGTATTTACAAACATATTAATTGGAGCAAGCACTGTTTTTTGAACAGTTAAAAGAGAGAAAACAGCTGTTGCAATCATTAAAATAAGCAGCACAAAAATAACAATATTTGCTCTTAATATAGAATTAATTGAGCTTTCAGAAGATTCTTTTGTCATTTTATTTACTACTTCCCTAACTTTATTAATCATTTCTTCCATAGTTTTTAATGATTCTGCTCTGCTTACTGCTATATTTTGCATTTCAGTATAAACTTCTTTAAGCTGATTGTAGTTTTTTATAAGTTTATCTGATGAATTAATCATACTTGTAACATTATTGATTAAGTTTCTATTGTTTAAATTATCTCTAATATTATTAAGGTTAGTTTTTATATTTTTAAGTAAAGATTCAATATGAGCAGGTCTTTTAAACTATTTAATGCAACAGCATTAGAAAAATCTGTTTTAATATTTCCCATATCTACACTAATATCAGAAATTCTATCATAGTTTCTAAAATATCTAATAGCTTCTTCTGGTGTATCAGCATTATTTATCATTTTTCTAACAGTTGCTCTAAATTCATTTGACTCTGTAACAAAAGCATCTATATTTTTTAAGAAATCATCTTCTTTTGGAGCATTCTGCACTCTTAATGAAAGCTGTTTGACAGCAGTTGATATGTATGTATTTACTGCTGTATTGTATTCAGGCACTATCGCAGCAACTTCTGGCATTAATTGTTTGTTTTCAGCATTTTGCATAAATGTATTCATTGCTGCCATTGCATTAGTTGTGTTATTGCCGATATTACTTATAGTTTCAAGATTTGCATCTGTTGGATTTTTTTGGAGAATATAGAAAAACCTTCTAAAATCCATAGCATTTAAGCCAATTGTAGTATTAAGTGTGTATACATGCATATATTTTTGGCTCATATCTTCTGTGGTATTAGCTGCACTTCTCATAGAAAAAAATGCAAAAAGACCCATAATTAAAGCCATAGTAATTAATAAGATAATGATGGCAAAAATTTTTACTCGCAGTGTAATTTTCATATAATACCCCCCTATTATAAGCTAGTAAAATAATATAAATTTCATACTTATTAACTATTATATATTTTCTTTACCTAAAATATAAAGGAGTATCAATAGATATTTGCATTTTCTTTGACATTAATTATGATAACATATTACATATGTAAATATATTAATTAAAAATCAAAATAATATTAAAACAAATACTATTTATTGTTTTAAAACTATAATAAAAATTACTTTTTGGAATAAACCAGCATTTATATAAAAGGTGAAAATATAATATTAAGTTATATTGAAGTAATTATTTTATGCTTTTTCTATTTTGCATATATCACCAAACCCTGCAACAGGTATACCAAGGCTTCTAATAAGCCTTGCCCAGTAGTTTACCTGTGCAATAGTAGATGCAATTATAACAATACCCCTTTCTGAAAAGTGATTGTGAAGGTTTTTCACCATTTCTTCTGGAATCATAACAGGTGTTTTAGTTACTAAACTTACATATTCCATTATAAGCTGTTCTTTTTCTGAAAAAGAATGAAATTTATAATCACCATTTCGTATTGCATTAATTTCATCTATATTAAGTCCAGCCTTATCAAACTCAAAAGCATTCATATCAATACAAAAAGGGCAGGCAATCATAACAGATACCTGAACTCTAATAATTTTTAACATTCTTTTATTGATTTCTTTATCATCATGGGCAACAAGGCTTTCTAAAATACCAGAGCTTATAGCAGTTTTTGGATACCATGCTAAAAGTTTTGGTATCATTATATCTTTTTTAACTACTTTTTTTGAAATCCATGCACCAAGCCTTATAAATAAAGGCAGTTTTTGTGGCGGTTCAATATATGCCTTATCAAAATCTTTAAAAAAATTATCTTTGTTATCAAGTGTAAATTTCATAGGCTACCTTATCTATTTTTATATAAAAATTTTTGGGAGGCTTTAAAGCCTCCCATTATTAATTTAAGCATATATTCTATAATCAATTCCTTGAAAGATTGAGTTTTTACTTTCAAGCCATTCAAGGTATCCAATATCAATTCTGCTGTCTTCAAGCATACCATAGAGTTTCATAAAATTATATATATGCTCTCTTGTTCTTTCAGTAGAATATTCAGTTGCAGTTCCTGTTGTAATAAGAAATGCCCAGTCGCTTGCTTGGCAAAGTAAAAGCTCTCTTGCCAGCTGATTAAGACAGCGTGTTTTTAATGTATCAGTGCCGTCTTTATATTTATTGGCAAGTATAGTCATATTATCTGCCATAAAGTGTAAGTGTCTGTATATCCAGTCATTACCAGCATTTAACCATACTTTATAATAACCTTCATCTCCCCATGAAGATGGGTTTACTTCAACTACCTGATTTGTAGGGAATTCTCCAAGATATTCAAGTGCAGTAACAGCTTTGACTGTATCTGATTTATCCATTTCCCTAAAAACATTCATTAAGAAATCAGGACCTTCAAACCACCAGTGCCCATAAAGTTCTGAATCATAAGGTGAAATAATAAGCGGTTTCCTGTCTATTATATCACCAACTTCATTGATTTGAGCTTCTCTGCCATGAACAAAATGTTTTGCATGGTCTATTGTTTTACTGTAAGCAATATCTGGCTGATAAACTTCTTTATATTCAGAATCACCAGTTATTCTATGATATTTTAGTCCAGTAAAAACTCTTGTGCCGTCAGGGCATATATAAGGTTTAATATATTCATAATCTAAATCATAACCAATATCTCGGTAGAAATCTCTGTAATATAAATCACCCGGATAGCCTTCTTTTGAGCTCCATACCTGTTTTGATGAAAAATAATCTCTGCCAAAAGCTGCTACACCATTTTTTGCATAAACAGGGGCATAAGTGCCATATCTTGGTCTTGGTTTAGAATATAATATACCATGAGTATCTACAAAGAAATATTTGATACCAGCATCTTCAAGTTTATATTCAAGCCCAGAATAATATGCACATTCTGGCAGCCATATTCCTAATGGTCTTCTGCCAAAATGTTTTTCATGGGTCTGGGCAGCAACTTCCAATTGTGCTCTAACAGCTTTTTCATTTGTCATAAATGGCAAATATCCATGGGTTGCGCCACATGTAATTATTTCAAGATATCCTTTGTCTTGGAAATATTTATATCCATTTAATACACTGCCGTCTAAATCATTGATTAAAAAGCCTTTTAATGTATTAAGCCTGTCGCGATACATTTCCACAACTGGTTTAAAGTGTGGGTCATCTTTTGTTCTCCATAACTCTTTGCCTACAAGCTCAATACTCCTGTCTAAATATTTTATGTATTTATCACGAAGGTTATGGTCTGCAAGCATTTCTGCAAGCGGTGGAGTAACAGAAGAAGTCAATCTAAAATGCACATTTTCTGCTTCTAATTTTTTTAAATTTAAAAGAATTGGCAGATATGTTTCAGTGATTGCTTCAAAAAGCCAGTTTTCTTCCAAAAAATAATCATAATCAGGGTGCTTTACAAAAGGAAGGTGAGCATGCAGCACCAGCATCCAGTATCCTTGTTTCATAGTTATTTATCCTTCAACACACCAGATGAGCCCATGTGTTGTGATATGTGTTTTGCTATTTCTGTATTAATAGTAACACTGCTGTTTAAATCTTTTAAACCAACTCCTGAAAGTTCATAAAGTTTGTCTAAGTTACCGCCAATTGTCATCCATGTTTCTTGGTCAACAATATCAGATACTTTATCAGATGGCATACGAACTTTGTTTGATTTTAAAATAGGGTGAAATGCACCGTTTGAATCAATCAAACCTATTTCAGACCATAAAACAGTATCTGGTGCATAGATATTAAAATACCAGTTGCCAATTTTTTCAACAGATACAGAAGCTGCTTCTGTTGTATAGTTATCTATGCTTGAAAATATTTTTAAAACAATTCTTGATTCAGAAAGTTTTAACTCACTTTTAAATCGGTTAAGTGTATAATCACTTATTTCCCAATATACATATTCTTTTGAAGGGTCAACAGGCATAAAAGCAATTGTATCTTTATCATAATATGGCGGGATAGGATACTCATCACGCTTTACTTTCGCAGGCTGTCCTGTTGATTCCTGATATGTATAGCCCACATTTTGTTCTGCTTTTTTAGATTGCAGTTCTTCTGCATCTTTTGCAGGGGCAGGTTCTGCAAAGAATGGCTCTAATGCTTTTATAAGCTCATCTTTGCCCATCTTGCTTCTACCTGCAACTTTTTTTGCCGCAGCCAAATCAAGCAATTCCTTTTTTGTAAGTTTATCCAGCTTCATCTTCTATTTACCCTCCAGTAAGCTTTTATATAGCTCGATATATTTTTCTGATGCTTTATGCCATGAATTATCTATTTGCAGTAGAGTTTTTACAACTTCATCATGTTTATCAGATGTAATAAGAGATACAGCATTCATTACAGCTTTCATCATGGCATCTACGCTAAATTCATCAAATGTAAAGCCTACACCTTTTTCAACAGCTTCTTTTGAGCCGTCAACAAGTCCGCCAGTTTTACGAGAGACTGGCACTGCACCATACCGCATACCAATCATCTGGCTTGAACCACATGGCTCATAAAGAGATGGCATGAGAACAATGTCTGCTGCTGCATATTCTTTTTGGCTTTTATTTGCATGGTCATTAAAAATTATGCGTATATTTTTATTATACTTTTCTTTTATTTCTTGGATTTTATTACTGTAATCACTGCTATTTGGTCCAAAGATAATTAAGTTAATATTATTTTTTGCAAATTCTTCTGCTGCATTAAGTGTTAAATCAAGCCCTCTTTCTGGCAGCATTTTCTGTATAAATACCACTAAAGGAAGGCTTTGGTCAAGTCCAAGTTCATTACATAGTGCATTTTTACACAATTTTTTGCCACTTATGTCATTTATGGAGTAATTTTTTTCAATGTTTGTATCTGTTTCTGGGTTCCACATCATAGAGCATATACCATTTAAGATACCTACAAGTTTATCAGCATGGTTGTAAAAAATTTCTTCTACACCTATACCGCCTCCATTATTTATAAGTTCACTGGCAAAAGTAGGACTTAATGTGGTTATAGCATCAGCATATACAATACCGCCTTTTAAAAAGCTGATATTGTCATAATATTCTATACAGTCAATATTATAAATATCCCATGGCAGATTCAGTGCCTCTATTGTAAATTTATTAAACACTCCAAGATTATCTACTGAATGTATAGTTAATACGACTTTACATTCTAAATCTGAAAAGTTAAGCTTTTTATATACAGGGATTAATGCTGTCTGCCAGTTATGACAGTGCAGAATATCTGCTTCTATATTATGGTATTTAATAAAATTTAAACAAGCCTGACTAAATGTGCCAAACCTGATATCATTATCAGCATAATCAAACTTTACCATACCATAAAGACCAGCACGGTTAAAAAGTTCATCATTTTTAAAGAATACATATCTAACATCATTTAAATAAGTTTCAAAAAGCTCAAACTCATATACAGCAAACCCTGCATTTACCCATGTTTTAAGCTGTAAGGATTTTATATTATGTTTAGCTGTATCAATAGAAGCATAAAGCGGAGATAATACTGTTATCTGATGACCAGCTCTTTTTTCTGCATATGGTAAGCAAAATAATGTTTCAGCCATGCTTCCAGCATAGGAAAAGGGTAATACCTCTGATGTTATGTGAATAATATTCATAACTGATTAACCTCTCTTAAATGTTTAGCAGCATCTTCTGGGCTTACAGGATTTATAGATATATTTGCTGCCCAGCTGCTTGTTGTTAATTTTGCAACTACCGGGCGAATATCTAAATGCCAGTGAAAAGCATCTTTTATATACTGCATACAGCCATTATAATCAGGCCTGTTATTTTTATATGGAGCAAGTCTTAGAGCAAGTGTTAAAGCAGGGTTATCTAAAACTTGTGCAAGCCTTCTAAATATTTCATGAGTAATATCTGCAAGCTGCCTTATAGAGCCTTCTGAAATATCTGTATAACAGTGTGCATGCTGTTTTGGGTATATTGATATTTCAAAAGGATATTCAGAAGCATAAGGAGCAAATGCAATAAATTCATAGTTTTCAAAAATAATTCGTTCCTTATACTGCTTTTCCTGCATTATTATATCACAGTATATACAGCGTTCTTTTTCTTTAAAGTAACTTACTGCTTTATTCATATATTCTTCAACAATGCTTGGCACAACAGGCATTGCAAGTATTTGTGCATGGGGGTGATGTATATTTTCACCAGCTTCTGCACCAATATTTTTAAATGCAGCACAGTATCTAAATCTTATATCTTTTTCTAAATCTGCAATTCTGACTTTAAAGGCTGTAAACAAGTTACTAAGTTCATCTTCACTATAACCTGATATATCAATACCATGTCTGAAAGAATCTATAATAACTTCATGAGCACCAATTGATGCAATATTATCATATATTCCATAAGCATGCCTGTTTAATGAACCTTCAATGCCCATTGCTGGATATTTATTAGGTGTTACAATTAAGGCAGGGGCAGAGCTTTCTGGCAGATTGATAGTATAAATGCTTCTTAATTTTTTATTTATACCGCCATCTTTATCACAAAAAGGGCATGGCATAGATGTAACTGCTTCTTTTGATACATAAGCATTTCTATGAGTTCCTCTTTCCGGAGAAATAAGTGCCCATTTTTTTGTAACTGGATTATATCTTAATTCGCCCATTATGTTTACCCTATACTAAGTGTGCCTTTTATATTTACTTCTTTGCTAAATGGTATACCAAAAGCTACTGTTACTCCCTGAACTGTTAAATCAATACCCATTTCTGACTGAGAAACAGTATATAATGTAAAGTAGATAAATTCTATCTCTTTTTCTACATTAATTGCAATCTTTTTATTAAGATATTTGTCATAAATTTCAAATTTTTTTCCTTTAAATGAGCCATGTTCCTTAAATTCTTCATCATTAATAGTAATTTGAGAAACATCAGCAAAATGAAAATTAAATTCACAGCTGTAATCACATTCTACTTTTTTAGATGTTTTTGCTTTAATATTAAAGTCTATTGCATTATTATTTAAAGTATATGTTTTTTCCATTGATGTATTAATCTTTTCATTATCAATGTAAATACCGCCATTTCTTTTAAATACAATATTATTATTGTTTACTTCCACACTATCAGCAGGCTGGTTTGTAAAATCACTAAATTCTCTGAAAGAACATTTTTCAAAAGTTTCAAGCTGGAATTTATCTATAAAATGGTCTACAAAGCAGTTTTTATTATACCAGTCATAAATAATTCTATCTGCTTCTTCTGGGGTGATAGAATATTCCATATCATGAATAGATGCTGTTTCTTCCTGTTTAGTTTCCTGTTTTGGTTTTATATTTTTTAAAAGTTTAGCATGGTATGCTTCTTTTTTTCTTGATATTACATTAAGCAGATTAAAGTTTTTATCTTTTAATTCTACTGCTGTAAGCTGACCAAAATCTCTTGTTTCAAACAGGCAGTTAAATTCAGTACCCCTTGTATAAACTTCTTCATAACCATTTCTGTCAATATCTGCTGGCTGTTCTATTAAAGGCAGCTTCATTTTTTCCAGCTTTTCAAACATTGATTCTGCCTGAATAAGCGGTGCCCAAGCATTATTTCTTAAATTAGGCAGATATAGACCGCCAAAAACACCGTGCCATAAAGAGTCATTACACTGGCTTCTATAAAGCAGGTCTTTAAATTCTTGGTTATCTTTATATTTTCTGCCCCTGACAGATAAATCAACAGTTCTTTTGTGAAGTCTGTTACTTTCTGGGTATTTTACAAGAAAATTTTTCCAGACACTGCCTTTTAAAAACTGCTCTATATCTTGATGATATGGTGATGATTTTAAGTATGTTTTTATTTCTTCAAACTTTTCTGCCTTATCTGCAAAAAGAGACCATTCGCCCATTTCTTCATAGCTTGTAATAGGCAGATATACATGACCTGACGGTCTGACTTTCTGCACAGCTTCTTCATAGTGCATAAACTCTATTTCTTTTTCATTAGAGATTGCTTTAATAAAGTTTTTCAGCCAGCCTTTTGTATAAACCCAGTCATAAGTATTTGGCCATACTCCAAATTTTTCACCATCATCAAAACAAGAAATAAGTTTGACATTTCTATTTTTAGCTTCAAGAATATGATTAATAACATCTTCCTGTGGCTTAAAAGGTGTTAAATATCTAAGCCCCATATCAATAGGGAAAATATTTACAAGGCAGCCGTCCTGCTCTGTTGTAAAGTAACCTGTTAAAGATTCTTTTGGAAAGCCTGCTGCAATTAAGTGATAGTCATCAACAATAATACTTTTTATGCCAATTTCAGCCATATCTGGAATGACAGCAGGGTCCCAGACTCTTTCTGTAAGCCATAAACCTGCTGGTTTTTGTCCGAAATAGTTATTGATATAGTCAATCAGCATTTTAACCTGCCCAATTCTATCATCACTTGGAATTGCAGAAAGAATAGGCTCGTAGAAACCACCTGCAAAAAATTCAACTCTGCCTTCATCGTTAATTTTTTTAAGGTTGTTGAAAACATCTTCTCTGTGGGTTCTAATATATTCCAAAAGCCAGCCACTGTAATGGGCTGAAAATTTAAATTTTTTGTTTTTTAAAGCTACCTCTATAAATGGTGCATAGCTTTCATTTATTGCCCAGTCTACAACATTATAAAAATTTTCAGCAGGCTGGTGGCAGTGTATGCCAAATAAAAATGGTATTTTCATATTAACCTCTATAATATTATGATTATTTTATTTTTATACTATCCATTCTTCTTTAAAATCATCTGCAATATATATTTCCACAGCATTATAAAGTGGTGCTTTTTCAATTACTAAACCATTTTTTACAAGTTTAAACTCTAAAAATATTTTTTCAGCACCTTTAAAAAATTTAAGTGGGATAGATGCTTCTAAAATATGGTCAATGGCATATATAATCTCATCAGATTTAATTTTCTTACAGTTTAAGTCTATTTCAAAAGTTTTTTTATTATCATCAAATGATATGTCAATCTGGCATATAGTATCTTCCAGTGATGAAAAATCACTTTTTAATGCAATATATAAATTTTTATCATCAAACCCGTAAAGCATGTGCTGCAAAGTATCGCCGCCTGCATGCATAGAACCAGCATCTGATTTTAAATCAAACTCGCCAGCCCCAAGCCATTCAAAAAAGTTTGTAATTTTACCCTCTATTTTTGGGTAAACATAAGATGATGGTTTTGTTATGATACTAGAATTTTTTGTAGCTTTTATAGGGGTAAAAAGTTCTGATGGAACATTTAATTTTAAAAGCCTGTATATATTTACAAGGTGAGTTCTAAAAAGCTTATCAAATACATCTGCCTGTATGGAAAAATGGTCATCACCATACCACCAGAACCAGTCGCTTCCTTCTGCTGCATGGTATTCTTTATAAATCTGAGCAATAGAAGATTCATCTGCATTGGAAATATGCCGCTCAATAGACCGTTTTGTTTTACTAAGCAGCTCCCATGCTTTGTTTTTTTCCGGATGTCCTATCCAGATACGGAAGTTGCCCATAATCCATGAACCTGCTTTAATATTATGCAGAGATTCTTCTGGTATATCATAATTACTAATAACTTCTGAAAATGTTTGAGTTTGCAGCCAGTCTGTATGAGTAAGCCTGTCATAAAGTTTTGTAAAAAAATTATAAGCATTTCTATTATAATATTCCCAAGCATTTTCACCATCTAATATAACAGATACATGTGGTGAAAAATCAACAGAATCATATATATTTCTTAAATGGTGCATAAAATCATTAACAGCATCATCTTCATTCCATGAAGAATATGTAAAGCCTATTAAGTCAGAAAGCATTTTATCTCTGAAAAATATATTTATTTTATTACCATTATGTATTTGAAAATGTTTTTGATAAAGCCTGTATCTGTTTGCACCATCTTTCATATTAACTTGAAGGCTGTTGCCAAGCACTTCTTCATCAGTAGCTATCCAGCTGATACCATGTTCTGAAAACATTTCAGCAGCCTTTTGGCTTACACTGCCTTCTGCCGGCCACATACCTTTTGGTCTGAAACCAAAATTACGCTCAAATTCATTAAGCCCTTCTCTTACATGCCATGATGCGTCATCTGCTAAATTACCCTCAAATACTGGCATATTCATATCAGGGCATACTTCTTTTGCAGAATTAATGTCTATAAGTAAAGGCAGAATAGGGTGATAAAATGGAGTGCATGATATTTCTGCCTGATTATTTGCCTGTAATCTTTTATGTATTTCTACTATTTTTGAGACCCAGTCTGCTGCATGTTTTAAAAACTCAATTTTATCATCTTCTGTAAATGATGAACCTTTGCTGAAAAGATATTGTATATGACCATCTTCCTGCCTAATATATTCGCCGCACCAAGAAAGCAGGTATACTACTTCTAAATCCAATATTTCAGTATCTGAAAACTCTGCTGCATTACCATTGCAGGCAACAACTTTTTGATGAAGCTCATAAAATCTTTTAATAGGCTTTATCATAGTATGATGGTTTGCCATGCAGCACTGATTTAAAACAAGCTGTCGTTCTTCCTGAGTAAGTGATGATACTGGTTTTCGCATAAGTATAAGGAAATTATCTGCAACATTAAAATCAGTATATTCATTCAACTGAATAAGCAGTGAAGGAACATAATTAAATACTGCTTTAACTCCACTTTTTTCTACATGAGCAGCCATTTCATAATAATCTTTTAAAGCATGCAGATATACCCATGGCATATAAAATCTTCCGTCGCTGTCATTTTTATAATAAGGCTGATGTTGATGCCATAGTAAACTTAAATATAACTTTTTCATTATCCTTTTTCCTTATGTCTTTGTAATAAAACTAATTAAGCCGGATACTACTTCACCGGCATTCTACTATTTATTACTGCTATACTATTATGATATAAAACAGATATTTCCTGCCCGTATTTCAGGGCAGGAAAGGTTAATTATTTTGTATCGTGTTCTTTAATCCATTTGTTTATTTTTTCAACAAATTCTTTGTGGATTGCTTCGCCTGATTTTTCAGTTTTTCCTTCAATGTATAAGTGAACATTTGGAGAATACTGGTCTGGCACCATATGAGCCCAGCCGCCATCAAGCAGTATTTTAATACCATCTAAGAAAGAAGCATCTTTTTCTCTGGCTTCTTCACTCATTTTTCTCATTAAAAACCCTTTTACTTCAACAGGGCAGTTAATTACTGAATGATAGAATTTATATTCTGGTATTTCTGCAACTATTTCTGAAAGCGGTTTTCCTATTTTATTCATCATTTCTACAATTTTTAATGAAGCATACATTGCATCAGGAGTAGTATTGTGCTCTGTAAAGCATATAAAACTTCTTAAATTGCCTGTAAAATAGTAATCCCTTAAAAATGCACCTTTAATGCCTGTAAATGAACCATGTATTACTTCTACATTTTTTAGTTTATTATCAAGCACACTAGGGGCAAATGCAGGCAGATATACTTTTACTTTTTTATCAACAGACTTGTCTATTAATAAAAGCATTAACATAAGCAGTTTATGACCGTTAAGTTTTTCACCCATATCATCAATAACTGTAAGTCTTTCACCAGATGGGAAAATAATAAAGCCAGCATCTGCATTTAATACTTTAACAATATTTGCAGCCTGAGTAATAGCTGTATCCTGCTGATGTTCAGAACGGGAAAGTTTAAGTTCATCATGGTTAGCATTTAATATAACAGAATCAATCCCTACTTTATTAAGTATTTTAGGAAGGATAGGGTCTGTTACACCATTAAGCAAATCAAGAACTATTTTAGTGCTTTTAGCCATAAGACTTGTCTGGTCTATACTTCTTAAAATGCCTTCTATGTAAAATTCTTTAACCATTTGTTTTTCATTAATATCGCCTATCTCATTGTGAGTTACCCGTCTGAAATTTTCTCTGAAAAATGCTCTTTCAAGGTTTTTTTCCACACCAGAATCTATGCTGTCGCCTGCATCATTAAAGAAAAGTATTTCTGTATGTGTTGGGTCGCTAGGAGACTGTCTGAAATGAACACCGCCAACTTCGCCAAAAGTAGAAAGTTTATACCGCATAGCAGGCAATGCTTCCATTTTTAAATCCACAGCATTAACACCAGTAGAAAGCAGCCCACCTAAAAATGCCCGTTTAAGCATTCTAGAAGCTTTATGATAATCTCTTGATGTAAGGATTTTAGCACCCTGTGGTAAAAGAGAGCCAAAAGCTGCTCCAAGTTTTGCTGCCATATCTGCTGAAAGTTCAATATTTGTTCTGGCACTAACTTTGCCGCCTTCAAATATAGAGTTTTTCCATTTATCTCCCCATATAAGATTAGATGAGACAATAGAACCTTCTTCCACCTGTTTATCTGGCCATGCCATAATATCTTTTTCAAAAACTACATTATTGCCGATAGATGTGCCTTCTGCAATAATTACACCGTGTTCACATTTTACTTTGCTGCCCACTAAAACATTATCGCAAAAAACTGCATTAGTAATTAAGCAGTTAGAGCCGATATTTACTTTATTCCATAAGATAGATTTAGAAATAGATGTATTTGTATCTACTGAGCAGTCATTTCCCATACAGCAGTCAGAAACTTTTGCACCAGCACCAAATGAACAGTTATCACCAACAACAACCAATCCAGTGATTTCAACATTATCAGCCATTTTAAAGTTTTCGCCATGGTATAGCACACCTTCATTTAAAGTAACTTTTGTTCCTTCAAATGGAAGTTTAATCATACCAGAAGCAATTTCAAGCAGAGAAGTTCTGTATGAATCTGGGTTACCAACATCTCGCCAATAGCCTTTTGCATTATAACCGTATATATGTGTGCCGCTTGCCATTATGCTTGGGAATAAATCTTTTGAAAAGTCAAAGTTTTTGTTTTCTGGTATATAGTTTAGGATTTCAGGTTCAAATACATAAATACCAGTATTGATAGTATCACTGAAAACTTCACCCCAGCCCGGTTTTTCAAGAAATCTGACTATTTTGCCATCACTGTCAGTGATGACAACACCAAACTGTAAAGGGTCTGGAACAGAAGTTAAAGTGATTGTTGCCTTTGAGTGTTTTTCTTCGTGATACTTTATAATCTCTGGTATATTAAAATCAGTAATTAAGTCCCCGCTTACAACAATAAAGCGTTCATCAAGAAATTTTTCAGCTTTTTTAACTGCACCAGCTGTGCCGTAATCATCATCTGGTGTAAAATATTCTATATGTATACCAAGTTTAGAGCCATCGCCAAAATGTTCTTTTATAATTTCTGGCTTGAAGTAAAGGAGAATAGCTATATCTTTTATGCCGGCATCTCGCAGCGACATTATGATATACTCCATCATAGGTTTGTTGTAAACAGGAATCATTGGTTTTGGAACACTTGATGTGAGGGGCTGTATCCTTGTTCCAAACCCACCAGCCATAACAACTGCTTTCATAATTATACCACCTTTTATATTTCTTTATTTTTTAATTATTTTTTAAAGAAATTAAATAAAGTCTTTAAGTTAAAAGTAATATTAAAGTGTTTACTGATGTTTAAAGACTATATTATCTTATCTTTTTTAACAGGAAACTAAAATATGTTTAAAAAAGATTAGTTTTCCTTAGCAAGCACTTTTTTTACTTCTTCTTTTAAAGAGTCAGTATCCTGAGATTTTACCCAGTAACCATCTGCACTCCATGTAGAAAAATCATCTTGATAAGCAGAGTAAGCTGTGGCAAGGATAGTTTTCATACCCTTATATTCTTTTACTATTCGCTGCAAAATATCAATTCCACTTTCACCTTTTAGCTTAATATCAAGCAGACAAAGGTCTATTTTTTCTTTTTCTAATATTTTGAAACATTCTGCTGAATTAGATGCTTCAAAAGTGTTGTATCCTTCTTCTTTTAAAACTGATGAAAATAGAAAACGGATATCTTCCTCATCATCAACTAATAAAATATTATAAGCCATAAGGTCCTCCTTTTACATTATATATCAAACAGAATTATAAAGAATTATATTTTGTTGAAAAACAAAATAGATTTTGTATACAGTGAAATAATACAACAAAATATACTCCCTAAAAAGAGTATAACAGAAAAATTATAAATATGCTACAAAAAAACATCAAATGTTATATTATTTTTTAAAAATTATAACAGTAATATAAAATTAAAAAAAATATAAAAAAGGGCTTTTTTGAAAAAGCCCTTATATATCAGTAGTTAATATTGTTTTAAAAGGTTTATTGGTATGCTGTAATCATCAGCTTTAAATATATAACTGCCGGCAACAGCTGCACTGATTCCAGATGAGGCAAGTCTGGCAATTGTCTTATCATTAACACCGCCATCAACCTCTATAATAAAACTATGTTTTATCTTTTCTCCCATGGTTTTTAATTTAGAAATTTTATCATAACTTGTTTCTATTAAGCTCTGGGCAGGAAAGCCGGGGTTAACAGACATAATCAAGACTAAATCAAGAAATGGCAGTATTTCTTCAAGCATAGATACAGGTGTTGCAGGGTTTAATGATACTCCTGCTTTTTTGCCTTTACTTTTAATATATGATATAGTCCGTTGAATATGTCTATCTGCTTCAAAGTGCGGCACAATAATATCTGCCCCAGCATCTATGAAATCATCTATATATTTTGATGGGTTTTCAATCATCAGATGAACATCAAATATTTTATTAGTATGCTTTCTTAAAGCTTTTACAACTGGTGCACCAAATGTAATATTTGGCACAAAAGAGCCGTCCATAATATCTAAATGTATCCAGTCAGCACCAGCAGTATCAACAGCTTTAATTTCTTTTTCTAAATTAGCAAAATCTGCACTTAAAATAGATGCGGAAACTATCATTTAATCCTCCAAAATATGCTCCATTATATAATAATATATATAAAAAAGCAATATATTAGCGAGTGATTTTATTTAATCATTTTATAAAAACAGCATGCTTAAATAGAAGATGAATTTATAATAATTTTTTAAAATACTATTACTTGAAAATAAACATTAAAACTATGAAAATATTTTCAGCCTTTATTTATCTATTTAGTTATATAAAATCATTGACTCTGCATAATGCTTTGTAAGAAAAATTGTATAGTTAAATATATTTTTCTTTTTTTTTTACTAAATATGTGGTATACCCAAATTATGAAAAAATTGACTTTTTTGATAATTTTGTTGTGTTTATCTATTTTTGGCAGGTCTTATGCTGAACTGACTGCCGGGAAATTTACAAACAACCCAGATGTTGATGTATTTGTTGCAAAAATGAGTGCTAAGCATGGTTTTAGTCAGGATTATCTTTATGATGTTTTTGATAAAACTATG
>CAMEZN010000004.1 GCA_945947845.1 uncultured Mucispirillum sp.
AAAAAATAGCTCTCTGCCTATTTTTTTAAAGCCTGAATACCGCACTTTTCCGCCCATATCCATATATAAAAGCATAATAAATGTTTTAACAATATCACCAAATGATTTATGATGAGCTCCTGCTGCAATCTGCCCGCTTTCTGACGCATCTTCTGGCAGCCCCATACGGATTACCTGCACATTTTCTGCCATAAAGTGTGCATACATTCCACCTGCTGCCATAATCATATCTGCTAAATCTGTTTCCTTATATTCGCCACTTAAAAAAAGGCTGTATAATGCTGTATTTTTTAAGACTTGTGTTGGATATATTCTTGCTGTTGTAATATTTTTTTTAGATAATAATGCTGCATCATCTATACTGGAAGAAATACTCTGTTTATACATTCCAGCCATTAGCTGAACACCGCATTTCGTAATATTTAATATATCATCTATTGCTTTTTCTGCCTGAATATTTGTATATGGTCTTCCGTTTGATATAAGCACATCATTATCAAGGCTTTGTATACCAAGCTCCACAAGTGATATATTATAATCTTTTATTTCTGCAAGTGTTTCACTGTTTATTGTATCAGGTCTTGTAGAAAAACGAATTTTTTTAAAACCGTTATCATAAGCAAGTCTGTATAAACTTTCCCTTTCTTTCTTATTTACAGCAGCAAAATTACCGCCGTAAAATGCTATCTCATCATAAACTAAACCGTAAGAAAACCATTTGTTTATTTGACTTTCTGCCAAAGATAATAAATTATTTTCTGCTTTAACACCGCTTATAGCCTGCTGGTCGCAGAATATACACTTATTGCCACAGGAAGCAAAAGGAAGAAATACTGGTAATATTTTAGCCATTGTTACTTTGATACTGCTTTAAAGCAATAGAAGCTGCCTGCTTTTCTGCTTCTTTTTTGCTTCTTCCCTGCCCCTTTGTTTTCATAACACCACATACATCTACTTCAACAAAAAAAGTTTTATTATGCTCTGGGCCTGTTGCAGAAATTAAAGAGTATTCAGGAAGCTTGCCAAAATCCCGCTGGCATATCTGCTGCAACTGAGTTTTTGCATCACGAAAAGAATTGCTTTCCACAGCTTTTATTATGAAATCTTCAAGTAAATTTAACACTATTGATTTAACTTTTTCATAACCGCCGTCTAAATAGACAGCTGCCATCACAGCCTCAAAAATATCTGCAACAATGGCTTTCTTTATGTTATCAACACCATTAAATTCACTTTTACCAAGCAATATATTACTGCTTAAATTGATTTTTTTAGAAATATCAAAAAGAGCAGATGAATTAACTATATATGCTCTTAATATAGATAAATCACCTTCCTGAAAATCAGGATAACGTTTAACAAGATATTCTGTGATAATAAGTTCTACTACTGCATCGCCAAGAAATTCAAGCCTTTCATAATTGTAGTCCAGATTATTATCATGAGCATAGGAAGAATGAGTAAGGGACCGTAAAAGCAGTCCCTTATCCTTAAATGAATAATTTATTTTATCTTCAATATTTGCTATATATACAGCTGATGAATTATTCAACATATTTTTTAAATACTAATGAAGCATTTGTGCCGCCAAAACCAAAAGAGTTAGATAAACCATACTCCATTTCATGTTTTACAGCTTTATTAGGAGTATAATCTAAATCACATTTTTCATCTTGGTTTTCAATATTTATTGTTGGTGGAATAATTCCTTCATTTATTGCAAGCATTGTGATTATACCTTCAACAGCACCAGCTGCACCAAGAAGATGACCAGTCATTGATTTAGTTGAGCTTATTTTCACTGTTTTTGCTGCATCACCAAATACATCTTTAATAGCCATGCTCTCTAACACATCTCCTGCCGGAGTAGATGTGCCGTGAGTATTAATATAGCCTATTTTATCTGGAGTAATACCTGCATCTTTTACAGCAGCAGCCATACATCTTCTTGCACCATTGCCATCACCTGCTGGAAGTGTAATGTGATAAGCATCACTGCTCATGCCGTAACCCACTACTTCGCCTAATATTTTAGCACCCCTTGCTTTTGCATGCTCTAAGCTTTCAAGCACAAGAACACCGCCGCCTTCTCCAATTAAGAAACCATCTCTATCTTTATCAAATGGACGGCTTGCTTTTTCAGGCTCATCATTTCTTCTTGATAATGCTCTCATATTTGCAAACCCAGCAACAGCAAGTGGAGTAATAGCAGCCTCAGCACCGCCAGAAACCATAATATCAGCATCACCCCTTTCAATAATTCTTGCAGCATCACCTATTGAGTGAGTGCCTGTTGCACATGCTGTAACTATACTTATATTTGGACCTTTTAAAGAATATTTTATAGAAACAAGTCCGTTTGCTATATTAATAATTGCTCCCGGAATAAAGAAAGGCGATACTTTTTTATAACCACCTGAAAGATAGGCTTCCTGAGTATCTTCAATTACTTTAAAACCGCCAATACCTGCACCTATACAGCAGCCTGCTCTATCATGGTCAAACTGATATGTATCAAGACCAGCCTGTTTTATAGCTTCTTCTGCTGCTGCAAGTGCATAAAAACAGAAATAGTCATATTTTTTAACATCTTTTTTATCTACATAATCTTCTGGATTAAAATTTTTAACTTCCGCTGCTATTTTTACTGGAAATGTAGAAACATCAAATTTTGTAATAAAACCTGCTCCACTTTTACAAGCAATTAAGTTTTCCCAAGTTTCCTTAACTGAATTACCTAATGGAGTTACACACCCCATACCTGTTATAACAACTCTGTGTTTCACGACTCCTCCAAATGAAAAAATAAAGAATAAGACTTATATATTACAATTATTAATTATAATGTATAAAGCTTATTATAATTGTTATTATAAACAAAAGGGCGGATATACCGCCCGTAACTATTTTGCGTTAGCTTTAATAAAATCAATTGCATCTTGAACTGTTTTGATTTTAGTAGATTCTTCATCAGGAATTTCAATATCAAATTCACTTTCAAGTTCCATAATAAGTTGAACTGTATCAAGAGAATCTGCACCTAAATCATCAATAAAAGATGCTTCATTTGTAACATTTGCTACATCATCAACTTTTAATTGTTCTGCAATAATTTCTTTAACTCTTTTTTCAATATCTGCCATCTTATTTCCTCCTCACAGAAATAATATTTTATCCCTTGCGGGTTTATTTTATAAATACATTCCACCGTTTAGGTGCAGTGTCTGCCCTGTCATATAATCTGAAAGCGGGCTTGCAAGATACACTACTGCATTTGCTATATCTTCCGGCTTACCAAGTGATTTTAAAGGTATTTTTTCCATATATGCTGCTTTTATTTCATCAGAAAGTGATGCTGTCATATCAGTTTCAATAAATCCCGGTGCAACAGCATTTACCCTAATGCCGCGAGATGCACATTCCAATGCTGCTGATTTTGTCATACCAATAACACCAGCTTTTGTTGCAGAATAATTAAACTGACCTGCATTTCCTGAAAAACCTACAACACTTGATATGTTGATAATTTTACCATAACGGTTTTTCATCATACCTTTTAAAGCTCTTCGTGTGCATAAAAAAGTGCCTTTTAAATTAACATCAATTACAGAGTCCCATTCTTCTGTTTTCATTCTCATAAGAAGGTTATCTTTTGTTATACCTGCATTATTTACTAAAATATCAACAGGTCCAAGGGTTTTTTCTATATTAGAGAACATTTCTTCTACTTCTGATTCTTCGTTTACCCTTGCTTTAAATATTTCTGCCTGACCGCCGTTTTTTCTTATTAACTCAGCGACTTCTAATGCAGAAGATTCACTGCTTGAATAATTTACTGCAACAGCAGCACCGTTTTCTGCCAAAGATAAAGCAATAGCCCTACCTATACCACGAGATGCACCTGTTACAAGTGCAACTTTACCTTTTAACATATCTTTCATATTATAATTTACCTAAATCATCAACAGTTGAAATATTTATAGTTTCAACCGTTTTATTAATTTTTTTAATTAAACCAGTTAATACAGAGCCAGCACCTACTTCTATAAAAGTAGTAACACCTGCTGCAATCATGTTTTCTACTGACTGTGTCCATTTAACAGTGCCTGCAACTTGACGGATAAGAGCATTTTTTACTTCTTCACCTGTTTTTTCAACTGCTGCATCAATATTATTCATAATAGGAATATTTAAATCATTTATTTTAATATTATTTAAATATTCTGCCATAGCATCACGAGCCGGCTGCATAAGTGAGCAGTGGAATGGTGCAGAAACTGGAAGTGGAACTACTCTTTTTGCACCTGCATTTTTAAGCTCATCACCTGCAAATGCAACTGCATCTGCACTACCTGCTATAACTACCTGACCTGGACAGTTAAAATTAGCTGGCTCTACCACATAGCCATCTTTTGAAATACCTGCACATACTTTGCTGACAGTCTCTTCATCAAGACCTAAAACAGCACTCATAGCACCTGCTCCCACTGGAACAGCACTCTGCATAAATTTACCACGGTTATGAACTGCTTTAACAGTTTCTTCAAAAGATAAACCACCTGATGCATAAACTGCACTGTATTCGCCTAACGAATGACCTGCAAAAAATGAAGGCTGCACTTTCTCTTTAATAAGCGACCATATAGATGCACTCATTGTTACAAGAGCAGGCTGAGTATTTTGAGTAAGTTTTAAATCATTTTCAGGACCGTTAAACATAATATCAGAAAGACTGTAACCTAACGCCTTATCTGCATTTGAATAAAACTCCTTTACAGTATCAAACTTATCGTAAAAATCTTTACCCATACCTACAAATTGTGCCCCTTGTCCGGGAAATACAACAGCTACTGACATAAGCTTCTCCATTAATATGGCTTACAAGATAAGATATAAAAAAATAATAATAAGACTAGAAAAAACTAGAATGGTGGCATTATCTGCCGTATAAAGACGAAAATTGTTTCCTTATATTGTAAGCATTATTTTTTCTTATTTAATTTTACAAACAACATGTTTGGCAGATTACTGCCATTTTTAAGCCTTATTCTTTTATATATACCGATACTATACAGTAAAATTTATATAATATCAATAATTCATTTTATATAGTATTTTAACATTAAATATTAATAGTTAATTATACTTGCAAGAGAATCTTTTACATCTCCAACAATTGCTTCATTCATCTTGCTTTCAGCAGCTCGCATAGCTACCCTTATACCATTTGCTACTGCTATGTCATTAGATGAACCATGACCTATAACACACACACCTTTAACACCAAGAAGTGGTGCACCGCCATATTGAGCACCATCTGTTTTCTTTTTTAAACTTTCAAATGCTTTTTTAGAAAGTAATGCACCGATTTTTGATACAGTTGATGATAAAAGTTCTTGTTTTAACATAGATGTCATATATTTTGCAACAGACTGGCTTACTTTTAATGCAATATTACCAGCAAATCCGTCGCATACAACAACATCTGCTTCCCCTCTAAACAAGGCTTTACCTTCTACATTACCTGTAAATTTAATCACATCTGTTTTTTTAAGGATAGGGTATACAGCTTTTGTAAGCATATCCCCTTTACCTTCTTCTTCGCCATTACTTAAAAGGCCAACTGTTGGATTATCAATATGAAGAACTTTTTTTGCATATGCTGAGCCCATTATTGCAAATGTAACTAAATGTTCAGGACGGCAGTCCACATTTGCACCAACATCAAGCATAAAAAAATAGCCTCTTTCATTGGAACTTGGAAGTATTGTGCCAATTGCTGGACGAGCAACTCCTTCCAGCAGACCTAATACTACCATTGAAACAGCCATAGCTGCACCGCTGTTGCCAGCTGTAAAAAATCCAGCAGCTTTACCGTCTTTTACAAGCTTTAAACCTACATGCATTGATGATTTTCTTTTACCACGAACAATCTCAGATGGGTGGTCGTCCATAGCAATAAATTCATCAGTATGCACTATCTGTATTTTAGGCTGTTTATTTTTTGAGCAGGCAGAAAGCTCTTTTTCTATAACAGCTTTATCACCTACTAAAATAACTTCTAAATTTGGGGTTTCATTAACAGCCTTAACAGCACCTTTTACAACTTCGCTTGGGGCATTATCTCCGCCCATAGCATCAACAGCGATAACCATGACTATACTTCTTTGCTATCAGCCACTACTTTACGGCCTTTGTATGTGCCGCAGCTAGGGCATACAGTATGAGCTTGTTTTAACTCACCACAGTTTTCGCATTTAACACCAAGAAGTGTAGATGGGTGATGGTGCGACCTTCTCATACCTACTTTACTTTTTGTTGTCTTGTGTTTTGGATTAGGCATTTTTGCTCTCCCTGTTTTACCAAAATGGTTATTATTTTATATTGTTTACCAAAAATGGTTATTTTTTAGTTACTTTAATTTATCAAGTGCTGCCCAGCGTTCATCTACCTGCTTTGTGCATGTGCATTTTTCTGTATTAAGCGATGCACCGCAGCCTTGACATATACCTTTACAATCTTCTTTACAGAGCCTTTTTTCTGGAACTAAAAGCAGAGCTTCTTCCCTTAAAAGCTCATGTATATCAAAATGGTCTTTTGGGGTAACATACATACCCGCTTCTTCGTCTGATAAACCTTCTTCTCCGTCTGCCTCCATTGGCGGATATTCACCAAGCGGGGAAAGGGTCAGAATCAAATCTTCTTCTATATCCATATTAACAGGCTCCAAGCACCTGTCGCATGGGCATGAAAAATGCAGATTAAGTTTGCCAGTAACCACATAGGCTTCCCCAGCTTTATCTACCCTGCCTGAAAAAGATTTAATATCAAATTTATCATCACCTTCGGCAAATGAAAATGCTTCATTAATTATAAAGCCTTCATCATGCACCTGCTCATAATATATAATCATCACTTACTCATCATATATAATCATAAACATTTGTTGCAGATTATAATAAATATAATAATAATCGTCAAGAGAAAAAAGCTTATACCATATTTTATATTAGTTGTAAATAAAAAAATCAGGCAGTTAAATTTTTACTTCTTCATCTCGTAATGTGTTATATATTTCATCTGTAAATATACCGATTACTTCTTTTGCAAGATTTTCATCATTTAACAGTATTTTAAAAAACTCATTATTTTGGCTAAATCCTTCTAACAATGCTTTATCAACATTTGAATAAAGAGCAAATTCAAAATCTTTTAATGTATTATTTTTGGCACTGAGTTTTAATTCATTAGATTTAAGTAATATATCCTTTATCTGCAGTATAGATTTAACTGCTACATCAGTATTAAAAGCATTTCCTGTTCTAGCATTTATTTCATAAATTATTTTAGAAAGCAGTTCTTCTTTTGCAGGGGTTATTATAAATTTATCAGCAACTGGCAATTTCACAACAGGGTCTGGTGTAATTTTAGTATCAGTATATTCTCCTGTTTTTTTCTGTATAAAATCTGTTGCCTGTATTTTACCTTCTAAATCAAAACCATTACCAGCATGTCTTATATTAACAAAAGATATAAAATAAGTTATAAATCTATATTTTTTATGAAGCCCTACATCTTCAAGACATGATGCCTGCATTATAAATTCATATAGATTAATAAAGCTTTTTAAAAGTTTCATAAATTCTTTTTGTTTTTCCTGCTCAAGATTTTCAAATTTTATTTTTGCACTTTCTATTAAATAGGTAAGGTATTTTTTATCTTTTGCAGTAATTTTTCCGTTGTATAATATTTGGTTTGTTTCTTCTATATCTTTTGGGTTAAAAATACGGTATACTTCTATTTTACTTTCTAAATCATATATTGAAGAAGCAGAAAAACTGGCAGAAAGTATTGTTGCTGTATAGTATGGTTTAAAAGCCTGTATAATATCTTCTATTTTATTAGAAAAATCTAAAATAAATGTTTTCTTTTCATAAGGCGGCATAATTCTATTAAGCCGTGACAATGTTTGCACAGCAGATACTCCGCTTAAATGTTTTAATATATACATAGCACATAATTTTGGCTGGTCAAAACCTGTCTGGTATTTATTTGCAACAAGCAAAACTTTATATTCATCTTTATTAAATTCATTAGGAAGCCTGTCGTATGGTATATTATTCATACCCATTTCAGAATATTCTATATCATCAATTTTTAACTTACCAGAAAAAGCAACAAGTGCTTTAATATCACTATATTGATGTTCTTCTATATATTTTTCAAAAGCATTTTTATATTTTACAGCTTCCATTCTGGAAGATGTTACAACCATAGCTTTTGCCATACCATTTAACTGGTGCATTACATGCTGTCTGAAATGCTCTATAATAATTTCTATTTTTTGAGCGATATTTTCATCATGCAGCTGTATAAATCTGGCTATTTTCCGTTTAGCTTCTGATATTTTATATACTGGGTCACTTTGAATTGTTTTATTTATTTTAAAATATGTTTCATAAGTAATGTAGTTTTGTAATACATCTAAAATAAAGCCTTCTTCTATTGCCTGTTTCATAGAATATATATGAAAAGCTTCATAACTGCCTTTTTCATTTAACCTGCCAAAAAGTCTTAAAGTTTTTGCTTTTGGTGTTGCAGTAAAAGCAAATATAGAGATATTAGGCTGTTTACCAGATTTTTCTATTTCTTCAGCTATCATATCTTCCATATCTTTATCATCTTTATTTTCAGATGTTAATGCTTTTGTAGCTGAAATCATCATTTTACCAGATGTGGAAGAATGTGCCTCATCAATAATAAAAGCAAATGTTTTATTTTTTAAATTATTAACAATATCTAATATATAATTAAATTTATGTATTGTTGTTACAATAATTTTAGCATTACCATTTAATGCATCTGCCAAATCATTTGATGTGCAGTTATCATCCATAACTCTTACAAGTCCAGACTTATGTTCTATAGCTCTTATTGCATTTTGCAGCTGCCTGTCTACTACAACCCTGTCTGTTGTAATAATCACTGTATTAAATATTACATTATTATCTTTATTATGCAGTGAAGCAAGCCTGTGAGCAAGCCATGCAATAGTATTTGTTTTTCCACTGCCTGCAGAATGCTGAATAAGATAATTATTATCTGTTCCAGAAATATAAGTATCTGCAAGCAGTCTTCGGACTGCATCTAACTGATGATATCTAGGAAATATAATATTTTCAGTATATTTAATTTTTCCATTTTCATCTTCTTTTGATTTTGTTTCTATAAAGATAAATTTTTTTATTAAATCAAGCAGTGTATCCTTAGTTAAGATATCTTCCCACATATAATAAACGCTGTATTTATCTTTATATACTGGGTTTCCAGCACCGCTATTTATGCCTTCATCACTTCCCATATTAAATGGCAGGAAAAAAGTAGCTGTTCCCTGCAATTTTGTAGTCATATACACTTGGCATAAATCCATTGCAAAATGCACCAGTGCACCTGCTTTAAATAGAAAAAGCCTGTTTTTAGTATCTCTTGATGTTCTATATTGATATATAGCATCTTCATAAGACTGACCAGAATGGTTGCATTTTAATTCAAAAGTAATGATAGCAAACCCATTTAAGAAAATAACTAAATCTATGCGCTCTTTTTCACTAATTTCAACTTCTTCCATTACAGAAAAAATATTCTTTTTATAATTTTCATATCCTTCTGCATTATAGCTTGTAGCAGGTTTTGAATACATTAAATAAAGTATAGTATTATTTATTTCTATCCCATTTCTTAATACATTAATAAGGCTGCTGTTTTTTTTATTAATCTCATTATTAATATATGAAACTAAAGTTTCTTTTAATTTATCTTTATATATTTTTTCCAGCTTATCCATTGTAACTTTTTGGGTGGAATACAGGAACTGAAAAAGCATTTCTTCATCTATAGCAAACTGCTTATTATAATCTTTACTGTTTCTAATAACATATCCATTATTAGTTTTAAGATAATCTATAATAAAATACTGAAACTCTTTTTCTGTTAATATATCATTCATCTTACACCTGTTTTTTGCCCGTTACATATTCATATATTAAAGATTTTTTATATTCTTCAAGCTTTTCTATTAATGACTGCTTTTCTTCTATAATGCTGTCTATCTGTGAGCATTTATCATCTAGATATTTGACTATTTCTTCCTGCTCATCAAGTGGTGGAAGTGGAAGATAGAGTTCTCTATATTTATCTGCACCAATATTTTGAATAGTTGCTTGTATGAATATTTGATTTTTCCATATATCATACGATTTACTTAATGTATATAAATAAACATATTGATATAAAGATTTTTTTGTATTTATTCTTGCTTTAATCAAATAACCAGCAAATGCACTTTTTCCATATTCCTGTTTATATAAAAATGTTTTTCCAACCGTTGCTCCACTTCTAGCAAATAAAATATCTCCATGTTTTAAAATATATGGAAATGAGATATTATTTGGTAACGATAACATATCATCTTTTTTTAATTGATTATCCTTTGTTATATCTGTAATTCTTATATATCTAGGAAGATTTTCATCATATAATACACCAGTTTCATTTGCTCCATATTGTAGTGGCTTATCCAAAATATACTTTAATCTGCTTACTTCCCAGTGTTTTGGTATTTGTCCTATCCATTCTATACCACTGTCTTTCATTTCTACATTACTATGCAAGCCTTTTGTAACAGTTTCTGTTATTAAAGAATATTTATACTCTTTATACTTTTTTATCAGCTTTTTTGTATCATCTATCAAGTTATCTATTTCTGTTACTTTATTATCTAAAAAATCAGCTATTTTTTTCTGCTCATTAAGTGGCGGAAAATTGATAAACAAATTTAATACTTTTTCTAAATTTAAATTACCTTGAGTATTTGTACTAACAAATGTTAGCAAATACTTATTCATTGCTTTTAAATTATATTTATAATATTCTTTATATATATTATATGGTTCTAATGCTAATATTGCCTGATTTATTGTTGCTGGTATTTTTAATTCTGCTACCGCTCCAATAGTTGCATATATAGAAAATAAAATTGTACCCTTGTTCAAGATTTTTAATTTTTTTTGAGCACATCCCTTTTCTGTAATAAGCTTTATAGTACTTTCAACAAACTCTGTATTACTCATATCCGCTATTGTAACAAAATTAATTCCTTCGTTATCTGAATAAAAATCTGCCACAGATGTTAATGGAGTTCCTCCACTATAAACACTTTTTAAAAGATATTTATTTTTCCTTACTTCCCAGTGTTTTGGTATTTGCCCTATCCACTCTATACCGCTTTCTTTCATTTCATACATTTTTACACCTATGAAAAAAGCCTGTTAAATTTTTCTGCTGATGCTTTTTCCAGCAGTAATATTTCCTGCTGCAAGTCTGCACTTGGGGCAGGTTTAGCATATTTATAAAAATATTTAGTAAATGGTATTTCTGCTCCTGTTTTTATAACTGGATTTTTCTTAGACAAATCTTCTTCAAAAAATGCTTTGGCATCTGGTATATATGGCAGCACTTCTTTTGCCATGTATTCATCAATATTTTCTTCAAGTTTTATAATTTCTGTATCTTTTGTTGCAGTATCATATAATATATTGCCTTTTTTATCTTTCTGGATAACTGCTTTTTTATCCATTATAGAAAGACCATCTGTAATTTTTTCTATTATCTTTTTATCTAACGATAGACTTTCTAAAACTTTATTAATTACAGGCATAAACTCATCTATAGATAAATATATTGTATCAGAAATATTACTTTTTAATGTTTCCATTATTTTATCATACAGCGGCTTATTATTATAAAATTTTTCTAATGTGCTTTGCTCTTTTGATGTTAATTCATCTTTATTTTCAAGTTCATACACTTTACTTTCATCATATAATACTGCAAGCTTGTTATCTGCCATTAAATTTTCTATTCTTTCTTCTGTAATGCCATAGCTTCTTTGCAGCGGCTGCATTATAGTATATTCTTTATATATAAATTCTTCATTGTTAAAGATTTTACAGAACTCATTTTCTTTAAAATCTGCATAAAGTTTTGTTACTGCTTTTCTATCTTCTGGTGTTATTTCATTTCTTTTATTACCTAAAGATTTTCTTAATCTGTGATAAAAACTGCTGGCATCTATAAGCTGTATTTTACCTTTTCTAGCTGCACTTTTATTTTTAGAAAGTATCCATATATATGTTGCAATACCTGTATTATAAAATAACTCTGTTGGTAAAGCTATTATTGCTTCTATTAAGTCTTTTTCTAACAGATATTTTCTTATCTGGCTTTCTCCTGAGCTTGTGCCACCTGTAAAAAGCGGGCTGCCATTTTCAATAATAGCTGCCCTGCCATTTTCATTATCCATTTTATTTACAGCGGACTGCACAAACAGTAACTGCATGTCTTCTACACTGGGAAGACCAGCAGGAAACCTGCCAGAAGAACCTTTTTTATATTCTTCTTCTACTGCCTGCTCTACTCCGTCCCCAGCTTCTTTACCGCCCCATTTCTCTCCAAAAGGTGGGTTTTCTATAACAAAATGCATTTTTATATGTGGAAAGCTGTCTTTTATCATTGTATCTTGAAAAACAATATTTTCAGCATCCTGCCCCTTTATTAACATTTCTGCTAAACATATTGCATAAGACTCATCATTTATTTCCTGACCAAAAAGCTTTATTTCTGCCGTTGGGTTTAAATGTTTTATAAAATCATGGGCAGTAGAAAGCATACCGCCTGTTCCACATGCCTGGTCTAAAATTGTTATAACTTTATTTTCCTTAAATATATCATCACAGCCTTCTGACAAAAGGATATTTACCATTAGCTTAATAATATCTCTGCCAGTATAATGGTCGCCTGCTTCTGCATTTTCTGAAAACTTTCTGATTAATTCTTCAAATATATAGCCCATTTTAATATTATCTATTGTTTTTGGGTCTAAATCTATCTCAGAAAATGCGGATACTATACTATAAAGCCTGTTATTTCTTTCCAATAAATCTATTTGCTCTATAAATTTTAAATCAGTTATTATCGTTTTAATGTTATCTGAAAAACCATTAATATAACTTTTAAAATTACTTGCAATATTATCTGCATCATTTAATAATTTTGTTAAGTCAAAATTACTTGTATTATAAAAATGATAGCCGGAGACCTGATACATCGCCTTTGCAGGATAACCAGGGTTATGGCTGTATGTTTCTAAAACTGCCTGCTTTGTGCTGGCTAATGCACACTCAAAACGGCGGATAATAACCATAGGTATTATTACATCTTTATATTTATCACTTTTATATGCACCCCTAAGCCTATTGGCTATAGACCATATAAAATTAACTTCCTTTGTAACATCTACAGGGCTATCATCCCATGCTGCATTTATTTCACTATTATATGCCATAACATCTCCAACTATATTTTATTTGAAAATCTACCATAATAATAATTATATCACAAGATATAATATTATATTATTAGTTAGAAAGGAAGTTCTTCCACTTCCTTCTTAATTTGTTTCTTAAGTAGCCTAATATTTAAACTGTTCAATATAATTTGCTTTTTATTATGTGATGAGCTAGAAAATAAATCATAAAAATTTTTTACATAACTTACAGGTATAGTCACATTAGTTTTATAAGTATAATCATTTTTTATTATACAGCTAATAACTAATTCATTCATTTGTATTTTATCTTCTAATGCTACATTTTGAAGCAATTTATGTAGATGTTTTTCTACACTATCAATATCATAAACTACACATTGATTTAAATGATGATTTACACATTCATCAACTTTATTTGCAAAGTTTTGGTACACTTCTTTTTCTTTTTCTGTAAATATATCAAAACATGCAAGTAATATTTCAAAAAATGATTTATATCTTTTTTTCTCATCATCCTGTATCATGTTTTCTATAATATTATTATATTTAAAATCTTCTATCTGTTCAGCAATATCTTTAAATAACCACCCTAAGAAATATATTTCTGTTGCATGATTATATTTATTTTTGGTTTTTACTTCTCTCGGCAATGGTGCTCCCCAATTTAAACATATACTATTTTGATTAGTTTTATCATTTCCATTGCTAATTTTTTTACCAAAGCCAAAATCTATAATTTTTACATTACCACTATTATCAATTAAGATATTAGCTGGTCTTATATCCCTATGTAGTATACCATTTTCTTCTAAATATTTAAATGCATTTATGGTTGATTGAAAAATTAAATTCCAATCTAATGATTTATCATGAATACATTCTGTTATAGGTCTACCTTCTACATACTCCATTTGAATATAAGCCACATGGCTATTTGGATATTCGTAATAATTATATATGCGAACAATATTTGGATGGTCTATATGATATAGTAATCTAATCTCTTCTAAAAACTTATCATAAGAAAGAATCTCTTTATTACTATCATGTGGCTCATATTTTTTAATAGTAAAATGTGCATCCATTAGTTCGTCATATACATGTATACTACGACCTCCACCACCACTACCTAAATTTTCAATAAACTTAAATTTCCTAGAAAATTCTTTAAAATCAATTGAATTTGTAAACATAATATGTTCTCCTATTAATTTTTTAATTTATACTTAATATATGATAAAAAAATTTTTTTGCAAGAGAAAATTTTATACAAAGTGATATTTTTACTCATTTATATGAAATTTTATATTAATATACATACTTAATCTGATTATAAATTATATAATTTCTCACTTGACAAGAATTTTTATATAATATAATATAATATAATTATTATATTATATAATTTATGGTGATATTATGTTATTACAATTTACTTTTAAAAATTTTAGGTCTTTTAAAGATGAAAATACATTAGATATGCGTGCTGCAAAAGTTACAGAACTTTCTTATCATATTAGAAAAGTAGGTAAGGAAAAAGTGCTCCCTGTTACTGCTATTTATGGAGCAAATGCCAGTGGAAAATCAAATGTAATAAATGCTTTACAATTTATGAAAATGTGCATAAACACATCTGTAATATTTGGCACAAAAATAAAAGATGAAATTTTAGAATTTCCATATAGCGATATTATTAACTTCAGCTTTGTAGAAAATGCTGATAACTTATCATCATTTTTTGAGATAACTTTTATGCTTACAAACAAAAAAAAGTATACATATGGCTTTATTATAGATAAACATGGTTTTAAGGAAGAATGGTTAAAACAAATTAAAACTAATAATAAACATGAAGATATAATTACAAGAAAAAATTATGATATGGATATATGTGAACTTAAACAAAAAGGTATAAAAGAAAACATTAAAACTTCTCTTAAAAAAACTTCTCTTATTGTTTCTCTTGGAGCTATGCTTAATAATAAATTATGCATGAGCATTAATGAGTGGTTTGATAATATATTTATTGCTAATTTTGGAGATAATTATTTAGACATGATTCTTTCAAAAAGTATTGTATCATCAGAACTTAAATCTGGAATAATAAAAAACTTATTTATAAAATATATATCTAGTTTTGATTCTTCAATAGTAGATTATTATATTGAAGAAAAAAATAATGATGAAGACAACCCTTCTTATATAATATATACTTATCACAAAATGATTGACAGTAATAAAAAGAAAAAAATACCATTATCTCTTGAATCTTCTGGAACTCAAAAAATGATTACATTATTTTTGCATTTCTATCATACATTAAAAAAAGGTGGAATATTAGTTATTGATGAATTAAATGCAAAACTACATCCATTACTTATGAGAGCAATTATTAATCTATTTGCAGACCCAGAAACAAACCCAAATAATGCACAGTTAATATTTACTACCCATGATGTTTGGCTTATGGATTCTGAAATATTAAGGCGAGATGAAATATGGTTTACAGAAAAAAATTCTGATGGCGTATCTGAACT
>CAMEZN010000005.1 GCA_945947845.1 uncultured Mucispirillum sp.
AAAGATATACGGTTTCAAATACTTGCAACTTGTGCACTTCTTATTATGATAGGTTTGATTTTTATATATAATACAAGTGCACCGCAGGCAATCAGACTTGAAAGACATGAGCTTTATTTTTTTATAAAGCAGTTTATACATGTAATAATAGGTTTTATAGCTTTAATGATAGCATATAAAATACCGTTAGAGTTTTACAGAAGATTTGTTATGCCTATATTTTTTATAACAATGCTTCTTCTAATCATAGTATTTTTTATGCCGGGTGCAAATGGAGCAAAAAGATGGATATATCTTCCTTTTGTAACATTTCAACCATCAGAGCTTGCAAAATTTACAGTAGTGTTGTATTTAGCCCACTATTTAGATAAAAAAAATGATAAAATGTGGGATTTTATGACCGGCTTTCTTCCAGCAACACTGCTTGTTGGTATTTTAGCTGCATTAATTATAGTAGAGCCAGATTTTGGGACAACTACATTAATAGTGATAGTTGCTTTTACAATGTTTATAGTAGGTGGTGCAAGGCTTACCCATATTTTTGGTATTATAGGCATAGTGCTTCCAGTATTAGTTGCAGCACTGCTTGCAGGAGAATATAGAAAAGCAAGGCTTCTAAACTTTTTAGACCCATGGCAGGACCAGTATGGTGTAGGTTATCAGCTAATCCAGAGCCTTGCCTCAGTTGGCAGTGGTGGTTTATTTGGCAGAGGGCTTGGTAACTCTACACAAAAACTTTTTTTTCTGCCAGAAGCACATACCGACTTTATATATGCTATAATTGCAGAAGAAACTGGGCTTATAGGTGCAAGTATTGTATTTCTAATAATAGTATTTTTATTTAGAAAAAATTTACAGGCAGCATTTATTCATGAAGATAAATTTAAAAGACTGCTTGTATTTGGCTTATCATTTTTAATATTTGTGCAAAGTTTTGTGCATGTATTTGTAGTAATAGGGCTTCTTCCAACAAAAGGTTTAACACTTCCTTTTGTATCTTATGGTGGTTCTGCCCTTATTGTTACAATGTTTTTTATAGGTGTGATTTTAAGGTCAATAGATGAGGCAGAAGTTAAATGAAAGTAGTATTTGCAGGTGGTGGAACTGGCGGGCATTTATATCCTGCTATTGCAATTAGTGAACAGTTAAAAAAACATAATATAAATTATTATTTTATGGTATCAGACAGAGGGATAGAAAGAAATATTCTTCGCCCTTTAAACTGTCAGTTTGAAGAACAAAAAGTATCTGCTTATATGAATCAGTCAATAACTGGTAAAATAAAAGCAGTATTTAATATGATAAAAGCAACAGGCAGAGCCTTAAAAGTAGTGCAGAAAGGTGATAAAGTAATATTAACAGGTGGATTTGCTGCTGCCCCTTCTGCCATAGCTGCTATTTTAAAAGGCTGTGATTTATATCTGCATGAGCAGAACAGTGTAATGGGGCTTGTAAATAGAATATTTGCAAAGTTCAGCAAGAAAGTATTTTTATCATTTGAAAATACTAAAAATGCAAAAGGCAGGCTTGTAGTAACAGGCAACCCTGTAAGAGAAGTTTTTTATAACAAGGCACCTAAAAAAGATTATACAGGTCATCTGCTTATACTAGGCGGCTCTCAGGGCAGTAGAAAAGTTAATAAATTAATTGCTTCATCTATTGATGAAATAATGTCATTAGGCTTTAATGTAACACATCAATGTGGTGCAAAACTTTATGATGAAACAAAAGAAATGTATGGCAGCAAACTTGAAGAATATAAAGACAGGCTTATATTAAAAGCTTATATAGAAAATGCAGTTGATGAGATGGGTAAAGCAGATATAATAGTATCCCGTTCTGGTGCAGGGGCTGTTTTTGAGATAAAAGCATTAAGATGCCCTGCAATATATATACCATTTGCAGGAGCAAGTGAAAACCACCAGTATTTTAATGCTTTGGAAGAAAAAAATAAAGGCTGCTGCATAATACTTGAAGAAGATAATGCAGATACAGCAGCTCTGAAAGAAGCTTTAAATGAAATAAAAGATAATATAGCTTTTTATAGAGCAAATTTAGAGAAAAGCCCAGTGCAAAAAAGCAGTGAGATTATATTTAAAGAATTAGAGATTATATAAATGGAGTGTAGAATTGAATAGTGTATTTGGCAGATTTTCCCATATACATTTTGTGGGTATAGGCGGCATTGGTATGAGTGGTATTGCAGAAGTGCTGCATAATATGGGGTTTAAAGTAAGCGGTTCAGATATTAGTGAAAATGCTAATGTAAAAATGCTTAGAGAAATGGGTATAAAAATAAGCATTGGTCATGATGAAGCAAATGTGGAAGGAGCAGATGTAATAGTATATACAAGTGCTGCCCGTGATGATAATCCGGAACTTGTAAGAGCAAGGCAGGAAAGGAAACCTGTTATTAAGCGGGGAGAAATGCTTTCTGAACTTATGAGATTAAAGTTTGCAGTAGCAGTAGCAGGTTCTCATGGTAAAACAACCACTACTTCTATGGTAGCAGAGATAGTAAAAGCTGCTAAATTAGACCCTACTATCCTAATCGGCGGCAGGTTAAACAGCACTAACAACAATGCAAGTTATGGTAAAAGTAACATAATGATTGCAGAAGCAGATGAAAGCGACAGGTCATTTTTAATGCTTTATCCATCTATTGCCATTATTACAAATATAGACCATGAACATATGGAAAGTTATAAAGATTTTGATGATGTAAAAGAAAGTTTTACAGAGTTTGCTAATATGGTGCCATTTTATGGAACAAGTGTATTATGTATTGATAATAATAATGTGGCAGATATTATTCCAAATGTTACAAAAAGATTTATAACATACGGCACAAAAGCACAAGCCGATATAAGAGCAGTAAATATTAAAAAAGATGGCTTTGGAGTATCTTATGATGTTAAAAAAGGCGAAGATATTTTAGGGCATATAGAAATAAATCTGCCGGGGGACCATATTGTATTAAATTCTCTTGCAGCTTTAACAGCAAGTATGGAAATGGGTATAGAGTTTAATGTAATTGCAGAAACTCTTAAAAACTTTTCAGGTGTTCAGAGAAGAATGTCTATACGATATAAAAGTGATAAATATATTGTTATAGATGACTACGGCCACCACCCAACAGAGATTGCAACCACATTAAAAGCTGTTCGTGAAGCAAGCCCTGAAAGCAGTATTGTTATAATTTTTCAGCCACACAGGTATACAAGAACAAGAGATTTAATAAGTGATTTTGCAAAATGTTTTATGGATGCTGATAAACTGTATATTACAGATATATATGCAGCAAGTGAGAAAGCAATAGAAGGAATAACAGCAGAAAAATTAATAGCAGAAGTAAAAAACCATGGTTTTAAAGATGTTTCTTACCTGCCAAATTTAAATGATTTTTTGCCGAACCTTGATGAAAGCACAGAAAAACATACAATAATAATGACTTTTGGTGCAGGAAGTATTACAAATTTTTCATTTACAGTTGCAGATTATTTAAAAGAGAGGGGTAAATAATGGATAAAAACAGTAAAATATGTGTTATTTACGGTGGAATGAGTGCAGAAAGGGAAGTATCGCTTAAAAGCGGTAAAAATATGGCAGATGCACTTTTAAAAAATTTCCCAAATGTTACATTAATTGATGCAGATTTTACTTTGGCAGAAAAACTCTCATCATTAAAACCAGATTTATGTGTTATTGCATTACATGGCACATACGGCGAAGATGGTTGTATTCAAGGTATGCTTGAAATGATGGGTATACCTTATACTGGAGCTGGTGTAGCAGCAAGTGCTGTTGCTTTTGATAAGCTTTTAGCAAAGCATACTTTTATAGATTATTCTATACCAACTCCAAAATATGCAATATTAAAAGAAGATGATACAGAGCCACCATTTATGCCATGTGTTGTAAAACCAGCAAGGCAGGGTTCAAGTATTGGAGTTACAATAGTTAAAGATAAAAAAGACTATGCAGCAGCTGTTAAAGAAGCTTTTAAATATGACAGTAAAGTATTATGTGAAGAATTTATAGAAGGTAAAGAGCTGACTATTCCAGTTATGGAAGGCGAAGCATTCCCACCTATATGGATAAGACCTAAAAAAGGTTTTTATAACTATGAAAATAAATATACTGCTGGTATGACAGAATATCTGCTTGATACTGGTTTAAGTGCAGCAAGGCTTAGAAATTTAAAAAAACTTGCAGTAAAAGCATATAATGCCTGTGGTTGCAGGTCTATGGCAAGGATAGATTTTATTGCTACTGACAGGAAATTTTATGTAATAGAAGTAAATACTATTCCTGGTATGACAGCCACATCACTTGTGCCAAAATCTGCCAGTAAGTTAGGTATTTCATTTGAAGATATTGTAAAAAGAATTGCAGAAAGTGCATCACTTGATAATAAATAAAGGAAGGAAGGAGTAGGATAATGAAAGGCGGCATTATCAAACTAATATTATTATCAGGGCTTGTTTTTGGTGTAGGCTTTGGTGCTGCAACAATAGTAAATAAAATAAAGCAGACTAATGTATTTGTCATTAAAAGTGTTGAAGTGCAGGGTGTGATAAATGCAGACAGACAAGCAATTAAAAAAATAGGTGCTCAATTTATAGGGCTGAACCTTTTTGACAGCAGGCTGAAAGAAACTATTGTTTCAGATGACCCATGGGTGCAAAGAATAATAGCAAGCAAAGTATTACCTGATAAAGTTAACTTAATAGTTTATGAGGAAAAAGCATTATTTCCTTTTAAAAACAGTAAAAACAAATGTTTTGTATTTACAGGCAGCGGAAAAGAAATGCCAGCAGCATGTAACAATGTAAATATAAAAACACAGAATAAAATTCATTTTGATAATGCAATGAGATTTGCTGCTATATTAGAGCAGATGCCAGAACTTAGAAATAAAAAGATTACTTTAAAAGATTACAGCTTTGAAGTTGTAATGGATAATGAAGTGCTCCATTGTCCTTATGATTATGAACTTTTAAAAAATAATTATGCACTATATGAAAGCACAATAAAAGAAAGATATAAAAGCATAGAATATGCTGATTTAACAGTAAATAATAGAATATATGTAAAGGGGGTGCTCCATGCCTCATAAAGATAATATTTATGTAGGGCTTGATATTGGCACAACAAAAGTATGCACAGTTGTTGCTCGCCAAAATACAGAAGGCGGTATTGATGTTATTGGGCTTGGTTCTGCTCCAAGCACAGGTATTCGTAAAGGTGTTGTTGTAAATATTGATTCAACTGTTAAAGCCATAAAAGATTCTGTTGCTATGGCAGAAAGAATGAGTGGTGTAACAATTAAAAGTGTATGTGCAGGTATTGCAGGCGGCCATATTGAAAGCTTTAATGAAAACGGTGTAGTTGCTGTTAAAAATGGAGAAGTAACTGCCCAAGATGTAGCAAGAGTAATTGAATCAGCTTCTGCAAAAAATATACCTGTTGGTTATGAAGTGCTGCATATTCTTCCGCAGCAGTTTAAATTAGATGGTCAAGATGAGATAAAAGACCCAATAGGTATGAGTGGTGTCCGTTTAGAAGTTGATGTTCATATTGTAACAGGTGCTGTTTCATCAGCTGCAAATATTACAAAGTCATGCTCAAAAGCAGGTATTGCAGTAGAAGATATTTATTTAGAACAGCTTGCTTCAAGTGAGGCAGTGCTGACAGATGAAGAAAGAGAAATAGGTGTATGTTTAATAGATGGCGGTGGCGGCACAACTGATATGGCTGTGTTTAACCGGGGTGCATGCTACCATACAGCTGTTTTACAGATAGGCGGCAATAATTTTACAAGAGATTTAACAAGCGGTCTTTCTACTAGTGAAGCAGAAGCTGAAAGGATAAAAGTTACAGAAGGCTGTGTTTTAACTGATTTAGTAGGTGCTGATGAGATTATAAGTGTTCCATCTGTTGGTGGCAGGCCGCCAAGGACTATATCTAAATCTGTTATGGCTCAGATACTTCAATTAAGAGCAGAAGAAATTTGTGAGTTATTTTTAGGTGAGTTAAAAAATAAAAAATTAATAGATATGCTGCCGGCAGGTGTTGTTATGACTGGTGGTATGTCAAACTTTAAAGGTATTGAAGAGCTCGCTTCTCATGTATTAGGTTTAAATGTTAGAGTAGGCCACCCTGTTAATATTGGCGGACTTTCTGACCAAGTGAATAACCCAATATATGCAACAGCTGTTGGGCTTGCTAAACTTCATGCTAAAAAAGGCCATTCTCAAAATATGATAAGCAGTGATTACAGTGAGGACGGCTTATTTAAAAGAGTTGGCGATAGAATGAAAGACTGGTTAAAAGAGTTTTTCTAAAATTTGATGTAAATAATAAAAATAACATAATAAAAAGAATTAAATGCTGTTATTTTTTGGCGGTAAAAATAATGGCGAAGGGGATATTATATGGACGATTTATTTTTAAATGAACAAATACCTTATGAACACGGTGCAGTTATTAAGGTAGTCGGAGTTGGCGGAGCTGGTGGCAATGCTGTTGCAAATATGATTGCTGCAAATGTTGGGAGTGTAGAGTATATTGCAGTAAATACCGATGCTCAGGCTTTAAGAAAAAGTGGTGCAAATACTTGTATCTTAATTAGTAAACTTGGTTTAGGTGCAGGCGGCAGACCTGAAAAAGGTAAAGAATATGCACTTGAAGCAATTGATGATATCAGAAATGCTATTAAAGGTGCTGATATGGTATTTATTACTGCTGGTATGGGCGGTGGAACAGGCACTGGTGCTGCCCCTGTTATTGCAGCAGAAGCAAAAGCAAGTGGTGCATTAACTGTTGCAGTTGTATCTACTCCACATACAACAGCAGGCAGCAAAAGAATTAATATTGCAAAAGAAGGATTAGCAGAGCTTATTAACTATGTAGACTCTTATATAGTTGTGCCAAACGACTGTATGCAGAATGCTGGTCATAAACTTACATATAAAGAAGCATTAAAAATTGCTGATGATGTTCTTCGTCAGAGTATCCAAGGTATATGTGAAATAGCAAGCTCAGCAGGTCATATTAATATTGACTTTGCTGATGTTAGAACAGCTATGAGCCAGCAGGGTAAAGCTGTTATGGGTATAGGCAGAGCAGGCGGAGAAAATAGAGCTAAACAGGCTTTTGAAAATGCTTTAAAAAATCCACTTTTATCTGATACAAATATTAAAGGTGCTTATGCAGTCTTATTAAATATTTCTGGTAACGAAGATGATTTATTATCTGATGAGGTAGAAGAAATTCAAGCACTTGTTAATGAATATGCAGGTGATGGAGCTCATGTAATAGATGGTATTATTTTTGATGATAGAACTGATGGCACTATTTCTGTAACAATTGTTGCAACAGGTATAAATAATGGCAAAGGTGCTGATAATTTAACTAAGGTTGAAGAGATTAAAAAAGCAAAACCAACAGGTGCTGTTGTTACAAGTATGCAGGATAAACTTAAAAAAATCTCACGAGAAGACCAAAACCTTCAAGGTATAAGTAATAGATTAAACGAAGATTATTTTGAAATACCAACATATTTAAGAAAACAAAACGACTAATATGAATATCGTCCATTTAATTAACGTGCGGTGGTTTAATGCCACCGCATGGTATGCTTTAAGGTTAATAGAAAGTGGTATACTTGCAGGTGATAAAGCAGCAGTTGCAGGACTGCCAGATTCCCCTGTCATTAATAAAGCAAAAGAATTAGGGGTGCAGACTGTGGAAGCACCGTTTACTTCTAATAACTTTATAACTTTTTTTAAGAACTTGAAAAAAATACACAAATTAATAGATGATATAAATGCAGATACTCTTGTATGCCACAGGGGTGAGATGTTTTGGATTATTGCTCTTGATAAGTTTATATTTAGAAGAAAATACAGGCTTGTAAGAGTGCGGGGCGATGTAAGACCGCCAAAAACAGATATATTTAGTAAATTTACACATAATATAGCATGCAGCCATATAATTACTTCTGCGGAATTCATTAGAAAATTCTTTATAGAAAAAGTCAAGACTAAGGCAGACCATGTAGATACTATATATGGCGGTGTAAATACAGATATTTTTTATAAAGATGATGAAAAACGACGAAAAGCACGGCAGCATTATCATTTTAAAGAAGATGACTATGTTGTAAGTGTTGTAGGCAGGTTTGACCCAGTCAAAGGTCATAATATATTTTTAAAAGCATGCAGCAAAGCATATAAAAGCGGCTTAAAGGAGTTAAAAATCATACTTGCAGGATTTCCTGAAAATATTAAGCTTCATGAAATGCAGAAAATGATAGATGAAAACGGTTTAACAGATATTACTATTATTACTGGCAGGGTAGATGATATTACAGAAATAATGAATTCATCAGATTTAGGTGTTATATCTTCATTAGGAAGTGAAGCTGTATGCAGGGTTGCAATGGAGTTTATGGCATGCGGAGTGCCTGTTATATCAAGTAATGCAGGAGTGCTTCCAGAAATGCTGCCTGAAAAATACAGATATGATATATATGATGATGAAAGGCTTGCTTTTTTAATAAAAGAGAAAAAAGGCTTTATTCAAATTTATGACCAGAAAGATTTTTATAAAGAATTTATTAATAAAATAAGTAACTCTTTATAAAATTCTGCTGTTTTCTTTTTTATTAGAAAAACAGCAGTAGATAATATATTTTATAAATTATTTTTCCATAACTTTTTTTATGTCATAAGTATTTTTCCACAAAATAAACCCTATAATAATAGTAACAATTTCTGCAAGCGGCACAGCTGCATATATTCCTTTTTCTTCAAAAAATACTGGCATTATAAATATAAAAGCAACTGGAAGCACAAGTCCCCTTGATAATGCTACTACAACAGAATGAAGTGGTTTCTGAAATGCTGTAAATGATGAACTAAATATTATATTAAGCCCTATAAATAAAAAGGCATATTTTACATAATCTGCAAAAATAAGGGCAGTATCAAAAGCATCTTTATCTGTAACAGGGTTTAAAAGTGTTGCTATTATTTTTTCTGGAATAAATGTAAATAAAGCAAATACTAATGCACCAATAAATAAAACAGATATTCTTGAAAGTGATAATATTTTTTGTATTCTTGTATACTTTACTGCACCATAGTTAATAGATATAAGCGGCACAAGAGAATCACCTACTGCATAACAGAGCATATTTGTTGCCCATAAGGCATAGTTTATTACAGTGAAAGCTTCTACCCCATAAGTCCCTAAACTCTGCACCATAATATTATTAAATAAATATGCAACAACTGCAACAGAAGCTTCACTTAAAAGCTCAGATGAGCCGTTATATGCTGCATATATAATTTCTCTCCATTTTCCTATTGCAGAAGTTAGATAAAGTCTGCCTTTTTTTAAGAAAAAATGAAATAAGATTAAAAAAGTAGAAGCAATAAAGGAAAGTCCAGTGCCCAGGGCTGCTCCTGAAATCCCCATATTCATTTTTACTATAAAAAGATAATCAAGTATAAAGTTCAAAAAAGCACCAAAAAGCACAGCAGTAGAAGCAAGATATGGATTTCCGTCTGTTCTTATCATAACAGATAAAGAATATTCTAGTGCTTGAAATAAAAAGAATAAAGATATCATTTCAAGATATGGCACAGCATATACCATAATCTCATCATTAGCACCTAAAAGTTTTGATACTTCTTCACTAAATATGTAGCATATAACAGTAAAAAATAATGACATGGCTGTAATAGTTATCATAACTTTTGTAAAAACAGCTGCTGCTCTTTCTTCCTTTCCTTCACCAAGATATGTGCCTATAAGCACAGCAGCACCAATAGTCAGCATAATAGATATCCCAAAAACAACTGTTATAAGCGGAATAATAATATTTACAGCAGCAAGAGCAACACTGCTTACATAATTACTTACAAAATAACCATCAACAAGTGATACAGAGCTCATAGCAATAAGCCCTATCATATTTGGAAAAGTAAATTTAAAATAAGTTTTATATATATTGCCTGATGCAATTTCTAATTCACTGTAATTCATAATATCACCTTTTTAATAAAAATTTTCTGCTGAGCATAAATAAAGTTAATGCAGCTGTAAAAGTTAATATTTCACTAATAGGAACAGCTGAATATATGCCTGTTTTTCCAAAATATTCTGGCAGAATTAAAAGCATAGTGCATGGCAGTATTAATGACCTTAATGTAGCAATGATTGCAGATTCTTTTGGGCGAAGCATAGCTGTGAAATATGAAGAAAATACCATATTAATACCGCTTAGGAAAAATGCCCATTTTACAATCCCCATAAACTCCAAAGCCATAATAAAAGCAGCAGATGAAGTATCTGCAATAAATAATGATGTAAGAGCTGAACCAAAAAAGCTTATTAAAAGAAATACAAATATGCCGTTTGATAAGGTAAATATCAGCCCAGTTTTTAAGAAGTTTTTAATACGATTAAATTTTCCTGCCCCGTAGTTTGTAGAAATAAGCGGGTTAAGGGAGTCTGCTGCTGCATAATTTACCATATTTCCAAGCCATAAAATATAGTTTATGGCAGTGAATGCTGCAACACCTTCTTCTTTGGCATATTTCATCATTATAATATTAAATAATGCCATAGTAATGCCAACAGATATTTCATTAAGAAATTCTGATAAGCCGTTAAAGCTTGATTTTAATATTTCTGAAAAATTATTTATTTTTAATGTTATTCTTAATACCCCTTTTTTTCTTATAAAATGGATAAGCATAATTATGAAGCCAGCCATAAAAGATATACCTGTTGCATAGGCTGCACCTGCAACACCCATATTAAAAACAGTAATAAATAAAGCATCTAAAATTATATTAATAACGGCACCTGTGATTAATGCAAATGATGCAGTAAAGGGAAATCCGTCCACTCTGGCAAAAACAGATAATCCATATCCAAGAGTTGTGAAAATAACAAATGGAAGTATTATTTTTATATAAAGCACAGCAATTGGAGTTGTTTTTTCACTGCCGCCTATAAGGTATATAATTTCTTCTGTCCACAAAAGAATAATGACAGAAATAACGATAGTTATGGCTGCAACAATTATTATAGATTTTGTAAATATTTGGCAGGCTTTATCAATGTTTTTTTCACCAATATATTTACCTGTTGAAACAGCACCGCCTACCATTACCATCATTGAAAGCCCCCATATAAAGCTGAATACTGGCTGGCAAATATTCACTGCTGCAAGCGAGATTTCACCTGCATATCTGCCAATGAAGATACCGTCAACAATACCTGCTGATGACATAAGTATAAAACTAAATATATTTGGCAGGGCAAATTTATAAAACAGCCCTGTTTCGTTAAGTGATGTAATATCTGATTGTTTGTTTTGCATAAAATAATCCTAAAAAACAGCATAAAACAGTAATTAAAAGGTATGCTGCTTAAAAAATATTAAATATAAATTGAAAAAAAATAGAAAAATATTGGGCTGTATAAACAGCTATATGAAAAGTGGTGGTTTAATGAAAAACCTGTCAAAAGAAAGTTTTAATGAAAATGCGTATTGTGGATATAAGTTCATATTTTAGTCCTTATTATTCTCAATATAACATATTTATAAAATAATGTCAAAGAAAAAAATAATTTTAAAAAATATATCTTTTTTTATTGACATATAAGCAATATATAGTTATCTTCCTTTGCAAGTAGTTATACTTTTAAGTAACTGTATTACAGTATGAAGGGTTAGGATTATGGACTTTCAAAGTTTTTCAGACAAAATAGCAGGGCTTGATTACAACAGATTAAAGCATGATGCTGTTTTATGCAGGGGAGATATTCTTACTATGACAACTCTTGCTGCAAGTGGACACCCCGGCGGTTCTATGTCAACTATTGATGCTCTTTTAACAGTTTATAATGTTGCTAATATTAACCGTAATAATCTTCATGATTTAAACAGGGACAGGATTTTTGTTTCTCATGGTCATATTTCACCAGCTGTTTATTCCTGCCTTGCTAGAAAAGGGATATTACCACAAGATGAATATATTGCATATTTTAGGAAAGCAGGCAGTATGTATGAAGGACATATTGAACGTTCTATCCCCGGTGTTGAATGGACAACAGGTAATCTTGGACAGGGTCTTTCTGCTGCTTGTGGTGCTGCTGTTGCTGGAAAAGTTAACGGCATTGAGTTTGATATATATGTATTCATGGGCGATGGAGAACACGAAAAAGGTCAGATTACAGAAGCTAGAAGATTTGCAGCTAAATATAACCTTTCAAATATTACTGTAATTGTTGATTATAATACATTGCAGATTTCAGGGGATATTTCAAAAGTTATGCCGTCTATGAATATAGCAGAAAGCTATAAATCAGACGGCTGGGAAGTATTGCAGATAGATGGTCATGATTTTAAAGAGATAGCATCTGCTTTATTAAAAGCTAAATCATGCAGTAAACCTGTATGTATCATTGCAGAAACAGCAATGGGCAGTGGTGTTTCTTTTATGGAGCATAAGGCTGGTTTTCATGGTGCTCCACTTTCAGAAGAACAATATTATGAAGCTATGAAAGAGCTTAATCTGGAACCTTCTCTTGAAAAATATAAAGAAATGCGCAAGGGTTTTATGTGGGCAGCTCCACATATAAAAGCTGAAAATCCTAAAATAAATATTAACCAAGGAAACCGCATTATTTATAATACAGATATTAAGACAGATAATAGAAGTGCTTTCGGTGCAGCTCTATTAGATTTAGTGAAAATAAATAAGCCGGCAGAATATACAGAAGTAGTAGTTTTTGACTGTGATTTAGCTGGTTCAGTTAAAACAAATGGGGTTGAAAAAAATTACCCTGAAAATTTCTTCCAGTGCGGAATTTCAGAGCACCATACAGCAGTATGTGCAGGAGCTGCTTCTGTTAATGGTGTTATCAGCTTTTTTGCTGATTTTGGTATGTTTGGTGTTGATGAAGTTTATAACCAGCAGCGTTTAAATGAGATTAATTCTGCTAATATTAAAGTAGTTACTACTCATGTGGGTATAGATGTTGGTGAAGACGGTAAAACTCATATGTGTATTGACTATATAGGGCTTTTAAGAAATATTTTTGATTTTAAAATCATTGTTCCTGCTGACCCTAATCATGTGGATACAGTCATTAGGTATGTGGCAAAAGAACAAGGTAATTTTCATGTGGCTATGGGCAGGTCAAAGATACCTGTAATTACAAAAGAAGACGGTTCTATATTTTTTGATGAAGACTATAAATACAATTATGGCGAAGTAGATGTTATTAGGCAGGGCAGTGATGGAGTTATACTTGCTTATGGTTCTACTCTTTATAGAGCAGTAAAAGTCCATAATATATTAAAAGAAAAAGGCTTCAATTTTGCTGTTATAAATACTGCAAGCCCGGCTTATATAAATGATGAATCTTTTAATAAAATAGCATCATACAAAAAAATATTTACTTATGAAGACCATATTTCAGCAACGGGATTATTTGGAACGATAGCTAATATGTCATTAAATAAAAAGAAATTTATTGATGTATCATGTTTTGGGGTTAATGAGTTTCCAATGTCTGGTAATTCTGACGAAGTATATGATATGCTTTCGTTAAGCCCTGAAAAAATTGCTGAAAATATTATAAAGGAAATGGGTGCTTAAAGTTGATAATATCTGGACGAAACCCTGTATTAGAAGCAAAAAAATGCGGTAAAGCAAAAAAGATAATTGTCAGGCAGGGGGCAAGTATCCATTTTGATGATATAAACATACCTTTTGAAGTGCTTGGAAGACGAACTTTTGAAGAAAAGTATGGCACAGAAACACAAGGTGTTGTTTGTGAAGTTGATGATTTTGAATATACAGATTTAAAAGATATTCTTAAAAAATCATCACAGATAGAAGGGGTAGTATTTTTAGATAAAATACAGGACCCGCATAATTTTGGTGCAATAATCAGAGCATGCCATTGTTTTGGTATACGGCATATTATTGTTCCAAGACATGACCAGGCGCGTGTTAGTCCTGCTGTATATAAAGCCAGTGCAGGTTCATTATTTTATACAGAAATATGTGAAGTTGTAAATTTAGGGCAGGCAGTAGATGAATTTAAAAATAAAGGGTTTTCTATTGCAGCAGCAGATATTAATGGAAATATTAATTTAAAATCAATATCAAGTATTGTAAAATTTCCACTTGGTGTTATAATAGGTTCAGAGGGCAGGGGTATAAGAGAAAGTATCCTTGAACGAGCTGATTATAAATTAAAAATTGGTATGGATTCTAATATAGATTCACTTAATGCTTCAATGAGTTGTGCTGTTATACTTTATCAGCTTTTCAGCAGGTAGCATTTATATGGCAGCAGTAAGGCTTGGGATTGAAGGCAGAGTGAAAGATAAAATAATTATTGATTTTATCAGTGAATACCAGAAACGCTTATCTCCATATTTTAAACTGGAACTTTTAGAGCTGGGAGAGGGCGGAAAATATTTTGAAAAATTAAGTAAACAACAGACTGCATCAGAAATCTTTATTGCTATGGATTTATGCGGGAAGAAGTTTACAAGTGAAGGGTTTGCAGAATGGTTTAATGCAAAACGCAGCCTTTCAAAAAATATAACTTTTGTAATAGGAGAGGCAACAGGGCTGTCTAAACAGGCAAGAGAAGCAGCAAGTGAATTTATATCCCTTTCTGAGATGACATTTTCATATAAACTTAGTCTTATGATAATGGCAGAGCAGATATACAGGGCTGTTACAATTATCACAGGCCACCCCTATCACAAGTAGGAGCGTAAGATGGATAAGGCGACTAAGGAGCATTTCCGTGAAAAACTGCTTGCTATGAAAAAAGAGCTTATAGAAGCATTAAACAGCAAGTATAACGAAGCATTAGAGCTTGGTTCTGACGGTATTCAGGATACAGCTGATGAGGCATATAATCTTTATAATAAGAATATTATGCTTGGCAGAGTTGAAACAGATGCTCTTAAACTAAGACTTGTTGATCAAGCTTTGCAGAGAATTGAAAATGATACATATGGTGTATGTATAGAATGTGAGGACGAAATAAGCCCACGCAGGCTTGAATATGTGCCATTTGCAAGATACTGCACAGAATGTAAAAATGAGCTGGAGAAAAAAGGCTTAATTAAAATGTAGTATGGCTTTTTTTAAGGGGCTCTTTTTCCCCTTTTGAATATATAAAGCTGCCTTATTTGTTATAAGGCAGCCCTTACTGTATTTTATAAGTTATTATCTGCTTTATTTTTTTAACTTATTATTTTTTCATAATAAGTATGGTTTTGCTCGCTCTAAATTCCTAAAAAATATTTCTTTTTTCTCATTTCATAATTTCTATATAATCCTTTATAATTAGCATAATTATTATGCAGTATCTTAAAAACAGCATATTATTCATCTGTGCATATTAATTTTGAAAAAATATTAAAATGAAAAACAGTTTTCAATAATAAAAAAAACTTGCAGTTTATATAATATAAAATGCAAGTTTTATCATAAATTACTTAAAATATATATTTTTAATATGTTAAAACAGAGTGTAAAAAGTAGTAGTATTTGTGCCTTTTAAAACAATATTATCCGGCATAGTCTGCCATTTTTTATATTGGAATGTATAAGGCACAGCATTTGTTTTTTCATAGCCTGAATA
>CAMEZN010000006.1 GCA_945947845.1 uncultured Mucispirillum sp.
TATACCCATACTGTTTTTATGCTGTGATTTCAGCTCCATAATAGTTTTTGCATAGCCTTTATCTAAGTCAAGGATTTTTATGTTCATGGCTTTTGCAAAAGCACTGTGTGTTGAGTGGTATTCTTTAATACGCTGTAATTCTTCTGTCATAATTCACCTTTTATGTTTTGATTATATTAAAATATTAAATTATATTATATATACAACAGATTAATTTAATAAAAACAAAAATTCTACATTGTTTTTTAAAAAATAAGGCTGGTAAAGAAAATATTTATTGAAAAATGTTTTTAATAAAGCCAAGAAGTTGATTAAGCTGTGTTTGTGGAATGAGTATATAAAAATATGTTATTTTTTAATAACTTAAAAAAATATTTATACTCTTTGCCGAAAATCCTTGTGTTTTGTTTTAAGTTACAATAATATATGAAAATGAATTTTAATGTGATAGCATCAGGCAGTTCAGGTAACTGCTATTGTATAGAGAATAATGGGCATTTTATATTTGTAGATGCAGGAGCAACATTAACATCTATTAGAAAAGGGTTGGAAAATAGAAAGCCGGATAAAGAAAAGGGTGCAAGCCTTTTTATTACTCATGAGCATACCGACCATATTTCAGGTATTCTGCCATTAATATCTTGTTATAACCCAAAGATATATACATCAAAGGGCACAGCAGGTATTTTAGCAGCAAAAGGGGTGGACCCTGAAATAATATATACGATAGATGCTAATATTACTTATGAGTTTGCAGATTTTACTGTTATGCCATTTAGAACTATGCATGATGCCAGTGAACCTTTTGGCTTTAAATTTGAATTTGGTAATAAAATACTATCTATTGCTACTGATTTTGGTATAGTTACTGATGAATTATATAAAGCCATAGAAAATACTCAAATATTAACAGTAGAATCCAATTATGAAGATGACTTATTGAAAAAGAACCGCAAATATCCAGAATATTTAAAAAGGCGGATACTTTCAAAAGAAGGCCATCTTTCCAATAAAGACGCTTTTTATCTTATAGGCGAACTAAGTAAACAGAGATTAAAACGCTGCTTTTTAGGGCATGTTTCTGAAAATAACAATAATTATGATATTTTAGAAAAATATGCAGATGCTTGTTTAAATGTTCATAATATTGAAGCATCAGTTTTAAGACAAAAAACAAGTTCTTTATTTAATATATAATTTTTTATAGAAGGAGTAGATATATGGATAACTCATTTAATGAAAATAAGGCTGATGAAATAATTGAAACTAAGCCTAAATGGCTGCAAACTTTAATAATGATTTTTATGGTGGTTAATCCCATAGTAGTATTAGCTGCACATATTTTTATTGCAGCCCCATTTATTGTGGTGGAATATTTTATATTACTTTTATTATATGCTGTTAATCTGGAAAAAATGACAGATGATGTTAAAAAAACATATCGTTTTTATAATATTGAGTTTTTTATATTAATAATATTTATATACTGGTTTCGCCTAATGGTATAATATAAGATATTTTTTTGGAGGAAAACATATGAAAGAAATGGGCTACGGAGCATCATTTGTAAAAAACTTTTTAGGTAATACACCAGCATGGTATAAGCTTTCCATACTGGCATTTTTAATTATCAACCCAATACTTTTTTTGTTTGTAAGTAAAACACTTGCAGGCTGGGTATTAATTGCAGAGTTTATATACACTCTTGCTCTTGCATTAAAATGTTATCCGCTGCCATCAGGTGGTCTTTTAGCTATTGAAGCACTACTTTTAGGAATGACAAGCCCTTCTACACTTTTACATGAGGTGGAAGCAAACTTATCTGTTATACTTTTATTAATGTTTATGGTTGCAGGCATTTATTTTATGAAAGATTTTCTTTTATTTGTATTTTCAAGACTGCTTGTAAAAGTAAAATCAAAACTGGCACTTTCTTTAATCTTTTCAATTTTAGGAGCATTTCTTTCTGCCTTTTTAGATGCTTTAACAGTAACAGCAGTAATAATTGCAGTAGCTTATGGTTTTTATGGTATATATCACAGGTATTCATCAAAATCAGGAGCACAGGGCAGCCTTTCTGATGACAGTAATATTCCAGAAGAAAGCAGGCAGGATTTGGAGCAGTTTAGAGGTTTTTTAAGAAACCTTATGATGCACGGTGCAGTGGGCACAGCATTAGGTGGTGCTATGACTCAGGTTGGAGAGCCACAGAATTTAATAATTGCAGCTGCTGCCGGCTGGAATTTTGTTGATTTCTTTATTCATTGTGCTCATGTTTCTATACCTGTATTTATTGCAGGTCTTTTAACAGTTATATTAGTGGAACTTACTCACTTTTTAGGCTATGGTTATAAGCTGCCTGAAAATGTCCGCAGAATATTAGAAGCAGATGTGGAAGAAAATGCAGCTAAAATGACAAAAAATACTAAAATGCGCTATATTGTGCAGGCAGTTGTTGGGGTAATATTAATTATTTCTCTTGCACTGCATATTGCAGAAGTAGGTTTTATAGGTTTAATGGTGATTATCTTATTAACAGCTTTTAATGGTGTAACTGATGAACATCATTTTGGTCATGCTTTTACAGAAGCTTTGCCGTTTACAGCATTACTTGTTGTATTTTTTGCAATAGTTGGTGTTATACAGGATTTAAAACTTTTTAAACCGATTATAGATATAGTTCTTAATATGCAGGGCAGTAACCAGCTTGTTGCATTTTTTGCGGCAAACGGTGTGCTTTCAGCTATCAGTGATAATGTGTTTGTGGCAACTGTATATATGAGTGAAGTAAAAACCCACTTTTTAGGTGCTGGTGCAAGAACAGCAGCTGATATTTCAACAGCTATTGCAGCACTTGATGATGCAACTCGTCAGCAGTATTATGATATAGCAGTAGCAATCAATATGGGAACAAATATTCCGTCAGTAGCAACTCCTAACGGACAGGCTGCATTTTTATTTTTATTAACATCATCTCTTGCACCTTTAATAAGGCTTTCATATTTTGAAATGATGAAGTTAGCAGCTCCTTATGCAGTAATAATGACAGCAACAGGTTTAGCAGCAACAGCATTTTTATAAAATATATAAACTGCCCCTTTAATATCGGGGCAGTTTTTAGGAGTATCAATGGTATTTGGCAGATATAAAAAACCAGAGAATATTAGAAATAAATCAAAAAATGATAATCAAAGCCAAAATAAAGCTCAAAATGTTTCTACTAAAAAACTTACTCCCCTTTCATTTAAGTATTCAAAAGATATTGATGACCATTTAAACTATATTTTCCCGGGGCGGAAAACTGGGCTGCATATTGACCCAAGTGGAGCAAAATATCAGATAGATATAAATATTATGTATCCCTCAGATGATGAAGATTATTATGTTATCTATACATCAGGCATGAGCAGTGAAGATATGCTTTTACCAGAAGGGGTTGAAAAAGAATACCCAGAATTTAAACGGGCGGAGCTTTTTATGCTGCTTCCAAAGAACTGGGATATAGATAATATGGTATCGCCTATCCCAAAACATGAAACATACTGGCCTATGCAGCTTTTACGAATGATGGCAAGGTATCACTACGAATTTTTTACATGGATTGGACCGGGCTATACAATAGAGTATGAATCCTTTGCAAATAATACAAAATTAAGTGCTGCTATGGTGCTTTCTCTTGGTGATGAAATATCTGTTATAAAAACTAAAAGTAATCAGTTAATATCATTATATTTAGTGCTGCCACTATATAAAGAAGAAGTAAAATATAAAATGCAGCATGGCTATGATGCTTTTGTTGACAGGTTTGCAGAATTTTTCCCAGCAAATAACGGAGCTGAATGGATTGTAGATATTAATAGAAAAAATATAGGGTTTGAATAATATAAAACTAATTGTTTTATTATTGTTTGATTGGAGCTTTTAGTATATACTTCAACTCTTTCTACTCAATTTGTTTTATCTTTTTTATTTAATAAGATTATTTTTTGTCATTTTAACAACTAGTTTGAAATAAATAAAATAAATTATTGATTTTAATTTATTATATGTTTATAGTTTAGTATTAATTTATATATTATTCTGTTGGAGAATTTATGGTAAGTTTTCTTGAAGATATTTTGACATATTTTATGCCAAATACTGTCAATAATAGTTTTGTTTATCTCATGCTTGGTATAGCTCTATTAGGTGTATACTTAAAATTTAAAAAAAGTGAACAATATAATAATATTATAAACTATATACCAAGCCTTTTAACATCACTTGGTATTTTTGGTACATTTGTTGGAATATCTATTGGTCTTGTTAATTTTGACCCTGCTAATATAGATAATAGTATATCAGAATTATTAGAAGGTATGAAAACAGCTTTTTATTCAAGTTTAGTTGGTATTTTCCTTTCTATTTGTTTTAAAATATTTCTATCTATTGTAAACTCTAATGTGATAGATACAGATGATAGTGAACAGATATTTAAGCTTATTGAGCGTCAGACAGTATCAATAGAAAATATTACAAAGATATTAGGTGGTGATAGTGATACATCAGTATTAACCCAAATAAAGTTATTTAAATCTGATATTAATGACTATATTAATTATACAAAAAATTTTGATGATAAGTTTGCACTCACATTATGGGATAAAATGGAACATTTTGCTGATATATTATCAAAATCAGCAACTGAAACAATTATTGAAGCTTTAAAGAATGTTATACAAGATTTTAATCAAAATCTTACAGAACAGTTTGGAGATAATTTTAAACAATTAAATGAAGCTGTATTTAAATTAGTTGAGTGGCAGGAACAGTATAAAGAACAAATAGAATTGTGGCAAAAAAATTATGATGACCATAAAATCAGAATAGACACTCTTATACAACAGCAGCAAGAATATACAAATTTATTAATTGCAACTTCTCAAATGATAGAAAAAGCTAGGGCATCATTAGATGATATAGCAGAAACTACTAATTCTATATCATTTAATATGAAAGATTTAGTTGAAATCATGAATGTGCATGAAAAACAATTAAACGATTTAGATATGCATATTAAAGCATTTGAAGAAGTAAAAGAAAAGGCAAGTAAGGCTTTTCCAGAAATAAAAGAAAATGTTAATGAAATAATAAATAATATAAAGAACTCCGTAGATACTACCACAATTCATTATAATAATTTAGTGTTAGAAACCCAAAAAATTCAAGAAACAGTTTCAAATATAATAGCAAATTTTATAAAGGAAGAAAGCGAACAGATTACAACAATGTTTACAACCTTGGATAAAAAAATCCAAGAAAATATTGTTAATATCAACAAAATAATAGAAAATAACTTGAATGATATGCTTATAAGTCAAAATAAAGGTATAGATGTATTATTTAGTAAAATAGATACTGCATTACAAGAACAAGTTTCAAAAACAACAAGTAATATCGATAAACAGGTTAAAATTATTGATGAATCAATGGAACAAGAATTAAAACGAGGACTTGAAGCAATAGGTAAAGCATTAGCACAAATTTCTGCAAAAGTTGTTGAAGAATATAACAAAATGTATGAAGCTAATAATAATTAGGTAAGCAATGAAAAGTTTATTTAATCTAAAAAAATCAAATCAAGATGGTGGATATTGGCTAACTATTTCAGATTTAATGTCTGGATTAATGATTGTTTTTTTATTTATTTCAATATCATTTATGAGATATACCCAGATAGAAAAAGATAAGGTAGCGATTGAAAGAGATAAAATTAAAAATATTGCTGTTGCATATCAAGAAAATCAAGTAGAAATATACAATGCTTTAAATGAAGAATTTATAAATGACTTACCAAAATGGAATGCATCGATTGATAAACATACACTATCATTTCAATTTAATGCACCAGAAGTTCTATTTGATGTTGGACAAAGTAATATGAATAAAATATTCAAAAATATCTTGGAAGATTTTATACCTAGATATTTGGAAATACTTTCAAATTATAAAAGTAGTATAGATGAAATAAGAATTGAGGGTCATACTTCTTCTGAATGGCGATATAAAACATCAGAAGATAAAGCATATTTTTATAATATGCAACTATCACAAGAAAGAACTAGAAGTGTATTAGAATATGCATATCATATTAAAAATATAAATGATGAACAAAGACAATGGATTAAATAAAAATTTGCAGCAGTTGGATTTTCATCATCTAAAATTATCAAAGATATAAGAGGTAATGAAGATAAAAAACGTTCTAGGAGAGTAACATTTAGAGTTATAACAAATGCAGATATACAAATTAAAAAAATTATCGAGAGCATGTAATTATGAAATTAAATTTTGATTTATCTGCATTAAAGCAAATTGTTAAATCAATTGGAGCAGATAAAATAAATATAGACTTTTTGATTGATTTTAACTTAGCACCAATAGATGATATAGATATAGAATTAGAAGCTGGTAAAGAAATATTTGTAAATCAAATACAAGATGTAAATGGACTTTTGTCGCATGCTGGAAGACAAGTTATATTATATATTAAAGACCATACATTTGAAAATAACCCTACACTTTCAAGTTTACAAAAAGATGGAAGTAAGGGTAGAAAATTTCACATAACAGATTGTAAAACATTAAAAAATATGAGAACTAATCAAAGATTTGACAGATATGTTGTTACAACTAATACAACAGGATTTTTTAAAATATCAGCTAGAAATAGTTATGGAATGATAGAAGAAGGAGATGTCAAATTAGATGTTTGTCAAAACTGTTTAGAACAATTAAATTATAACGATTACAAATTTTTAAGTCAAGATAATAGAAAAAATGAAGTAAAAACTTTTAATATACTTAATTTTTTTGAGCAATATAGCTCATTTATTAGGTATTTACCTTCAGGAATAGCAAAAGTTAAAGATGTAACATATACAGATGATTGGGAAGAAATTTCTAGTGAATACAGAGCTAGTGTTCATTATAAATGTGAAGAATGTGGAGTAGATTTAAGTAATAATAGTCAAACAAGGAAGTTATTACATGTTCATCATATCAATGGAGTTAAAGGTGATAATAGATATGATAATTTAAAGGCTTTATGCTTTGACTGTCATAAAAAACAACCAAATCATAGTCATATGCTTTGTAAAAAAGATTATATTATTAAGATAAATGAATTACGACTAAAACAAGGAATAATTTCTGATATAATATCATGGAATGATGTTTATAAATACAGTGATACAGCTTTATATGGTGTAATTAGAATGTTAGAGCATGAAAAAATTCAAATCCCAAGATTACATCAATATATAGATAATAATAAAGTTGAATTATTATGGGTAAGATATAGAATAGGTATATCCCTTGAGCCAAAAACTATCAAAATTAATGATTATGTAATCTATTCACATAAAGATATAATTGAAAATTATAATAAGTTTATAACTCATTTTAAAAATTGGTAGTTTATTATTTTCTAAAAGCTATTTAATCAATAATTATAAAGTATAAATTCAATATTTTTCAAAAAATATGCAAAAATGATGATTTTTCTCTTTATATTTTCATAAAAATTATTTATAAGTATAATTTCATGGACTATTATGGAGTGAAAAATTTATAATGTTTTCTTTTGATTTAGAGTATATAGATAGTGAAACAAGTGCAAGGGCAGGCAGAATTAAAACTCCCCATGGGGAGATAGAAACCCCTATATTTATGCCTGTGGGCACAGTAGGCTCTGTAAAGGCATTATCACCTGATGATTTAAATAATGCAGGTGCTCAGATAATTCTGGGTAATACTTATCATTTATATCTTCGTCCCGGAACAGAAGTATTAAAACATTTTGGCGGGCTTGCTGCCTTTTCATCATGGAATAAACCAACATTAACAGACAGCGGCGGTTTTCAAGTATTTTCTCTTGCAGAGCTTAATAAAATAACAGAAGACGGGGTTAGTTTTAAATCACATCTTGACGGCTCATCACTATATCTTAATCCTGAAAAATCAATTGAAATACAAGAAGCAATAGGCAGTGATATAATAATGTCATTTGATGAATGTATACCATATCCTGCAACTCATGAATATGTAAAAAATTCAGTAGATAGAACAGCCAGATGGGCAGAACGAGGTAAGGCTGCAAAAAAAAGAGATGACCAGGCATTATTTGGTATAGTGCAGGGCGGCATATACGAAGATATGCGCAGGCGTTCTGCTGAACAGCTTACATCAATAGGCTTTGATGGATATTCAATCGGTGGTCTTAGTGTAGGTGAAGAAATATCTCAAATGTATGAAGTATGCGGATATACTGCATCATTTCTGCCTAAGGATAAGCCCCGCTATCTAATGGGAGTAGGCACACCAGAAGATATACTCACATGTATAGGTTTAGGGGTTGATATGTTTGACTGTGTAATGCCTACACGAAATGCAAGAAACGGAACACTTTTCACAAGCAGTGGTAAATTTTCAATAAAACGAGCTGATTTAGCTTTCAGTGATGATAAAGTAGATGAAAACTGCAACTGCTATACATGCCGCAACTTTTCCCGTGGTTATTTAAGACATTTATATAAGGCTGGAGAAATCCTTGCATTAAGATTAAACAGCATACATAATATTTCTTTTTATCTTTCTATTGTAAAAAACAGCAGAAATGCTATAAAAGAAGGTAAATTTAAATCATTTCAGCAGGAAATGCTGTATAGATTAAAAAATAATAATTAAATAAATTATAATACTTGGAGGTATTAATATGTTTTTTGAAACTGCAGCTTATGCACAGACAGCAGCAGGTGCTGCTCCGCAGACAGCCATGGGCGGCTTAATGAGTTTTATGCCTATTATATTAATGGTTGTTATTTTTTATTTTTTACTTATTCGTCCACAACAAAAAAGGCAGAAACAGCATGCTGCTATGATTGAAGCATTAAAAGCAGGAGATACTATCCTTACTAATGCTGGTATAATTGGCACTATTCATTCTGTTGACGGTAATGTTATGGTAGTTGATTTAGGCGGCACAAAAGTTAGAATGTTTAAAGGTTATATTGCTGATAAAATAGACCCTGCAACATTAAACACTGTTACAGATACTGCTGTTAAGGAGAATAAATAAATTATGGGGCTTACTTCACGCTGGGTATTAATTGTCCTTGTCCTTGGTTGGGCAATTTATGCAATAATCCCATTATCTGAAAAAATTAATTTAGGTCTTGACTTACAGGGCGGTATGCACATTGTCTTAGAAGTGGATACTGATAAAGCCATTGAAGGCAAGATTGATAATGCTGTTGCACAAATCCGTAAGGATTTAGAAAGCGAGCAGTTAGAATATACATTTGTTAGAAAGCAAAATGTTTATAATGTAGCAATCGGTTTATCTGATGCACAAGACAGACAAAAAGTTGTTGATGCAATAGATAAAAATTATCCATACCTAACACAAGTTGGTTTAGATGATAATGAAAAAACAATACTTTTTGGTATTAAAAATGTAGATGAAAACCGATGGAGACAAGATGCTGTTGACCAGTCTATTGAAGTATTAAGAAACAGAATAGATGAGTTTGGTGTTGCAGAACCATTAATCCAAAAACAAGGCAGCAATAAAATTGTTGTTCAGCTTCCGGGATTAGAAGACCCTGATGAAGCTCTTAACTTAATAGGTAAAACAGCTGTTCTTTCCTTTCATTTAGTAGATGAAAATGTTACAGCAGAAGCTATCAAAGATGGTTTACAGGCTCAGCCTATTGATGTGGAAATTATGCCATATAAAATGACAGACCCAGTTACAGGCGAACCAATTCCTTCTACTATGAATATGGCTGTTAAAAAAGAACCAGTATTAACAGGCAGCTACTTAATGGACGCAGAAGTTATGGTATCTCCGCAGGATAACAGACCATATGTTGCAATTAAGTTTGACCCAACAGGTGCAAAACTTTTTGAAGAAATAACTAAAAACAATTTACAGAAAAACCTTGCAATCGTCCTTGACGGCACAATTTACTCTGCCCCAACAATACAAAGTGTTATTTCTGGCGGAGATGCAAGTATTACTGGCAACTTTACATTTAAAGAAGCAAATAACTTAGCAATTGTTTTAAAAGCAGGTTCACTGCCAGCCCCTGTTACTGTTGCAGAAAACAGAACTGTTGGTGCTTCTCTTGGTGATGACTCTATTAGAAGCGGTATTACAGCAAGTATCATAGGGTTTATTTTAATAGTGCTGTTTATTGGCATATACTACCGTTTAAGCGGTTTAGCTGCCAATGTTGCACTTGTATTAAACCTTTTATTAATTTTAGCTGTTCTTGCTCAGTTTAAAGCCACATTAACACTGCCGGGTATTGCAGGTATTATGCTTACTCTTGGTATGGCAGTTGATGCAAACGTTCTTATTTTTGAACGGGTAAGGGAAGAATTAAGAAAGGGCAGAACTGCAATAAATGCAATAGATATAGGCTATTCAAAAGCATTATCTGCAATTATTGACTCTAACTTAACATCATTAATTGCTGCTGTTGTATTATTTCAGTTTGGAACAGGTCCTATTAAAGGCTTTGCAATTACATTAAGTGTTGGTCTTATAGCTTCTATGTTTACAGCAATATTTGTAACAAGAACTATATTTATGTCATTTATGTATAAACGCACTATAAAGCATTTAAGTATATAGGGAGATACAAGGTATGTTTGAATTAATTAAAACAGGAACAAAGATAGATTTTATTGGTAAATCTAAAATATATTTTACAGTCTCTATTATACTTTGTATTGCAGGGCTTGCATTAATTTTTGGCAAAGGCTTCAACTATGGTGTAGATTTTTCAGGTGGAACAAGTGTGCAGGTAACATTTGAAAAACCTGTTAATATTGATAAAATGAGAACTACATTAAGCCAAGATATTGGTGCTAGTGTAAGTATACAAACATTAGGTTCAGAAAGCTCATTTAGAATTAAAGTTGACCAGGGAGCAGGCGGAGAAGACTTGAAAAAAATCTCTGATACAATTAATAACTCTCTGGAAACAAAATTCTCAGAAGGCGGCAAAGTTGTAATAGACAGTGTAGAACAGGTTGGACCGCAGGTTGGTAAAGACTTAAAAAGACAAGCTCTTTTAGCAGTGCTTTATGCTGTTATCGGTATATTAATATATGTTGCTATCAGGTTTGAATTAATGTCTGCAACAAGTTCTATTATCGCCTTAATACATGATATCATCTTAACACTTGGTGTTATAATAGCATTAAATGTTACTTTTGATTTAACAGTTTTAGCTGCTCTTTTAACTGTTGTTGGTTACTCATTAAACGATAAAATCGTTATTTTTGACAGAATCAGGGAAAGGGCAAGAATGGACGAAAATAAAACTTTAATGGAAAGTATGAATATCAGTATTAATGAAACACTTTCAAGAACAATATTAACATCTACTTCCACTCTTTTAGCTGTAATAAGCTTGGCAATTTTTGGCGGTGAAGTAATTAAAGGCTTTGCTATTGTTATGATAGCAGGTATTATAATAGGCACATACTCATCAATAGGTATTGCAAGCTCACTTGTGTATAATATAAAGACACTAAAAGGTAATAAATCAGTTAAATAGATATATAAAAAGCCTGCTTTTTCAGCAGGCTTTGTTTTTATCTGTCTGCATATAATTTTTTAATCAAGTATATAAATATATGGAGAAAATAATGAAAAAAATAATGTTTATAGTATTTTTATTTTTATCACTTAATAATGCCTATGCAGAACTAATCTTTCAAGAAGTAAAATATCCAGATAATAAAAATGCTTTAAGAGATACATGCGGGCTGCCAGAATCAGCATATACTAATACAGCAGATTTTAATGAAAGTTATAAAATATTCTTGAAGGATTTATGCAGTAATAAAGCAGATAGTTATTTTAATAGTTTTTGTAAGAATGTTTTAAAAGAGCTTCCAAAGGTTAATAAAAAAGTTATATATGATACAGTTTTCCAAGAAAAATTATATATAAACTATGAAATAAGTGCAGAAAAGATAACCATACACCTTGAAAGCCCATGCTCTGATGGTGATTATTTTGTATTTACAAAAGAAAATAATAAAATAAAAATTTTGAAAACAACATACAGCTGTTGAACTTAATAGTGCAAAAATATATTTTCTATTACATATCAAGCTGTGTTATTTTTTTATAACAATATAATCTATCAAATATTTTCAGCTGTTTTTTTTGAGTATTTATTACATATTTAAATAGTCAAGCATATCAATATTGCAAAAGATATACCTGTAAGCATAAATGCTATGCTTTTTTACCCTTAAATATTAAGAAAAAATATAAAATAAGCACAATAAAAACAAGACCAGCACATATTTGATACATAGCCTTATACCCTAGATTTTGCCCTGCAAAACCAAAAATATATGGTCCTATGCCGCCGCCTATATCTAGAAATATGTAATATGTAGATGTGGCAAGCCCAAGTTTATTTTTAGGAGCATTTAAAAGTGCATAACTTTGACCGCTTGAAAAAAATGAGCCGTAGCCAAGCCCAGTTAAAAGTGCAGAGAAAAGCAGTAAAAAGCTGTTATCTGAAATGGAGAGCATAATTAAGGCAAGCATAAATATAATAATTGCAGGCATAAGAACAAAGTTAGGTCCAAGGTTATCAAATAGTCTGCCGCTTGCAGGGCGGGCAAACATAGATATTCCCGCATATACTACAAAAAACCAGCTGCCAGCTTCTACTAGATTGATATTAAATGAATAATCACCAATAAAGCTGAGTATTGGCATATATGCAGCAGTCATTAAAAAAGCTAAAAATGATACTGGAAGTGCAGAATATTCTATGTAATTTGAAATAGAAAACTTCTTATTGCTTATATGATGGTTTGCTTTTTTCACCCTTAGATTAAAGGATAGAAAAACTGATATTAAAAGCAGAAAAGCTGGCACAATAAATGAAAGAGTAATAAAATCAATATGTATAAATAAAATAGCAAGAAATGGAGCAGCAGCTGAGGCAAGCACTATGCTCAATCCGTAATAGCCAATAGCTGAGCCGCGAATAGATGCAGGCACATTTTGGGAAAGTATTACACCAAGACATGTAGAAGTAACTCCGTAAAATACACCATGAAAAAATCGTAATATTAAAAGTGGTATATATTTATCTATAAGTATATATAATAAAGTTGTGATAAAATATATAAAAATAAATATAATTAATACTGGCTTTAAATAAAGTTCATCAGCATAGGAGCCAAAAATAAGTCTTGCAAATAGAGCACCAATTATAAATATACCGCTTGCAAGACCAGCTAAATCATTTGATGTATTTAATATGCTGATTGCATAACTGGTAGTTGTAACAAATGTAATATAATAAGAGAAGGCAACAGAAAAATTTACTGCCATGAGTATTATAAAATATTTATTAAAAATAGGAAATTTTTTAGCCATAATATACTCCAATTTTAAAGACTTGATTTAATATATTAAAAATATGACTTTGTCAATCAATAAATTGATTTATAAATAAAAATTTATACAAATACATTTTAATAGAAGTTTTTTTAAATATAATCAGTTAAATGAAATATATTATATGATAATAGTATGAAGAGCATAATTCTTTATATGTCTTTGGATTTTCAGCAAATAATAGAAGTAGTTTTAATGGCAGGTATTAAAATATTTTTAAACATAACATGCTAAATTTTTTCTAAAATATAAAAAAATTATGTATAAATTATGCTGCTTAAAAAATAAGCAGGATAGGAAACCACTTGTAAAATCAAATAAAATAACATCAGAATAAAGAAGTTATCAACAGAATAACCACAATGTATTTTTAAAAAAAATGCTTGACAAGAGTTTTGCCTTATATATCAATACTTTTATATAACTTATTGATAAATAAGAATAAAATTAGATAATCCTGTATTATCAATGGTTTTAAAGGAAAATATAAGGAAAAGTTATCCACAGGTTATCCACAGTAATAAGATGAAATTCTAACAGCAGTTCATTAGCTTTTATTTATAAGTAATTAATAATGAAAATAAAAGAATAAAGTAAATGACTTATTTTATATTGCATTTTGCAGAAAATGATATAATATTATAAAGGTATGGTTAAGATTAGAGAATATAAAAACAGAAAGTCTGCTGATAAAGCATCATCATATTTAATGTCAAAAGGAATTCCTGCTGTTATTAAAGGGTATGTGAATGTTCCTAAGGGTTTAGAGCATTTCAAGGATAGTATTGTGGAATTAAATGTGCCAGAACATTTATATAATAAAGCCCGTGAATATTTATCTGAATACGAAAGCAGATTTGAAAATGACAGTAAAAAATAAGCGGAGGTTATATGAGCAAAAAGATATTATTTGTTGTAGTTGTAGTCCTGACCTCAATGATACTTTCATGTTCCAGCTCATCAGTTGGTAAAAGTAAGTTCTCACCTTATTATTTTTATACAGATACAAATAAATATTTATTTGAAATAAGCCGTTATGAATTAAGCAAGTTTATAACTTTTGATAAACTGGCATATAATGGCTCTTTTATAGATGATAGAAAAATGACTAAGGAAGATTTAGAAAATATAAAAGATAACAGAAATATAAGTGCCATTCCATCAATAGTTGTGCCTCAAGTTGGTTTTACAACAGAAAGCCTTAATATGAGGCTTTATCCAACACACCATACTATACACAGAGGTAATAAAAAATTTGATTCTAACCAGTATACAAGAATAAGTGCATTTGCACCTGTATTTATCCTGCATACATCAAAAGACCGGGAATTCTATTATATAATGACAGAATTTATGAGAGGCTGGGTGCCTGTAACACAAGTTAAAATATATTCTCAGGTAGCTTTTTCAGGTATACAGCAAATGCCGTTTATAAGAGTGCTCAAAGATAATGTGAGTATAGGAAATGTAAAATACGGCATAGGTGATAAAGTGCCGCTTTTATCTCAGGATAATAATACAGTAGTAGTTTTGACACCTATGGGCAGCTATACAACAGCATTAAAAGACGGTTCATTTGTAATAGGAAATGCTGTATATGATGAAAAATTAATGAAATCAATGGCAGAAAGCCTTTTAGATAACCCGTATGACTGGGGCGGTAAAGAAGGTTATAGAGATTGTTCTGCTTATGTGAGAGATTTATGGCGGGTTTTTGGGGCAGATATACCAAGAAGTTCAGGTTTACAGAAACTTGTAGGAAAGAAATTGATAGATAAGCCAAAAAATGAAGAAGAATTCTATGCAGTGCTCCGCAATGCAAAGCCTTTTAGAACTTTAATCTTCTTTAAAGGCCATGTAATAATGTATGGCGGTATGGAAAATGGCGATTACATTATCTACCATGCTGTAAACACACTGTTAAATGATAACGGTAAAAAAGTAGAGATTGCAAAAGTAGCAAAAAATAAGCTTCATGAAGAACAGTTTGTAAATATATGGCAGCGGGTAAT
>CAMEZN010000007.1 GCA_945947845.1 uncultured Mucispirillum sp.
TGTTTTAACTTATTTTACATTTTGTGTTGACAATTTGATAGTTATATTATAGTATGTCATAAGTATAGTAAGAACATAATATTAATATCTTGTATTACAGGAGCCTTTTTATGAAGTATAATCTTATTGTAGGTGGAAATACATATAAACTGCTGACTGATAGTGAAATAATATTATATATAAGAAAACTCGTATTAAATAATTTATCACTTAATTTTTCAATAGAATTAAGCAACTTTAATGTTATAGAAGGTATTGAACAATTTATTAATAACAATAATATTAAAATTCAAACCCTTAATTTTTCATGTATAAAAGGAGTGTGCACTTTTACTGGACTTAATAATATTATATGCCACTGGTTTCAAAACCATAATATTAAAGACCTTCATGTATATTCTCCATGTTCTTTAATTTTTATAAATGATATTTTTGATGATAAAATATATACTACTGCCACCACTTTTTTTATACTGGCAGCAGAATCAGAACTTGTTGAAAAAATATGCACTTCCTGCACAAATAATGCTGTTCCAGCAGTATATGACTTTTCTGTTTTTAAAAATATGATAGAATCTACAAGAAAAATGCGGTATCGTAATAAAGCAAGCCTGCCATTTAATTTTGATATGTATAAAAGAAGATTTAAAAATAATATGAATGCTCAAAAAGAACTGCTTATCTCTGCTAGTTTGTAAACTTATTTATTTATATTTTGGCATGCTTTTTGATAGTAATATTGTTAAATATTACTTTTAAGGAGTGCGGCTATGGTTACTCAAAATATAAACGGAGCTTATAATAATTTATATGCTGGTAATATAGAAAAAAATAAAGAAATTATTTCACAGGCACCATCAAATGATGAGTATGCAGCAGTTGAAAATGAAAGTAAAAATACTGATTCTTTATATCTTTCTAATACAGGCTCTTCAAAAACACTTTCTGCACCAACTAAGATATATGTAGATAATGTAATAAATAATGCTCTTGATAATATTGCCCGTGGCAATAACATAGAAGATAATAAAAGAATTGTAAGACTTTTCAGTAACCTGATTAGAGAAAACCCAGAAAATATTTTAAGAAAAGCATATAATCTATAAATTGTAATATTTTTTACATTTTTAAAAAAGTAGCTATTATTTTAATAAGATGAATTATACAGATTCTAAAATAAGTTTAAAAAAATAGTGCTGGATTATGCACTAATACAATCCAGCACTATATCAAATAAATCATTTTTTCTAATTGGCTTCAAAAGCCTGCCATTAGCTTCTGGAACTTGGTGGCTGTCATCGTTAAATGCAGAAACAACAACAATAGGTGTATTGCCTAATGCTCTAATTTGTTTTGCAAGCTCCATTCCGTCCATTACAGGCATTTGTAAATCTGTGATTACAACATCAGGATTTTCAGCTTTATAAATAGCTATTGCTTCAAGACCATTTGCTGCAACAAGCACCTGCTTAAAGCATCTTTTAAGCATCATAACAACAGATTCTCTCATCATGTCTTCATCTTCAACATAGAGAACTGTTATATCTTTTAACTTTTCGTAATCCACATTTCCCTCATAATAATAAACCACACTTATTGCAGTATTATTCTACTCCTCTACAGGCTTACCTGCACTCTGCCATGCAAGGAAACCACCTTTCATATTAGTAACATCAGTATAGCCAAGGTCTTCTAATATTTGAGCAGAATAAAGGCTTCTCATACCTGAACGGCAGTATAATATATATGGTTTATTTTTATCTTTAAGATTAGCTTCTATTTCATCTTCAAAATCTTCGTTATAATAGTCAAAATTAAGAGCTCCTTTAATATGACCTGCATCAAACTCTTCTTTCGTTCTTACATCAATTACAATATATTTACCTGTTTTAATAAGTTCATCAACTTTTGCAACATCTTCGTTTTTAACTTCTGCAAAAGCAAATACTGGCACAAGAAGTGCAACTACCATAAATAATTTGAAAAGTAATGATTTTGTTTTCATAAATCACCTCATCTCTTTGTTTTGATTTATATTATTACATTATCAAAATATTTTCAAGGTTTATATTTGTTTTTTTAATATTAATTTTACACCATCAAGCAAAGTGTCCACAATTTTATCGGGTTTTATTTCCCATTTATGAGATTTATTTATTAAATCTCCTTTTCCATAGCCTGTTTTTACCATTATTGTTTTACAGCCAGATTTATATCCTGCCATAATATCTGAATGTTTATCACCTATAAAATACATTCTGTTTTTATCTATTTGAAAATCTTTTAATGCCATATCTATAAGCCCAGTTTCTGGTTTTCTGCATGAGCATACAGCTTTATATTTTTCTACTTTTGCATTTGGGTCATGGGGGCAGAAGTATATGCCGTCTATTACTGCCCCTTGTTTTTTTAAATTATGCAGCATTTTATTATGTATCTCTGATAAAGTTTCTTCATTGAAAAAACCTCTTGCAAGACCAGACTGGTTAGTTATAACTATAACTAAGTATCCATTTATATTTAACATTCTTATTGCCTGAGCAGCATAAGGATACATTACAAAGTTATCTATATCATTTATATAGCCGGCATCATAATTTATTGTGCCATCTCTGTCTAAAAATACAACAGGTTTTAAATCAGACATTATTTATTCTCCTTATATATATGGTAACTCATTGTGCCGTCTTCTAATTCTACCCTTTTAAACCGCCTGTGGATTAAATACCACTGCTCTGGATACTCTTTAAATACTTCTTCATATACTTTATTTATATCTTCGGCAATTTTTATTATTCTTTCCTTTGGCTTTAATGTCGTATCTGGATATACTGGACCTTTTAAAATAACTTTTGTATCCATACTCTCATAAAGTCCGAAGAAAAATACAATTGGATAATTTTTTCTAGCACAAAGGGCTGGGATACCTGCTATAACAGGAACTTTATACCCACAAAAATTTGCATTTATACAGTCTTTTTCAGTAGCTGTATGGTCAATATATACCCCCGGAATAAAGCCATCATTAATATATGATGTTAGTTTTTCCATAGCTCCTCTGTGGGTAACATATTTCACTCGTTCAAAAGTCCTTAATTCATCTAATATTTTATCAAGTGCAGTATTTTTTGTAGAACGGCCGATTGTAATAATCTTTGTATCCAAAGCCTGTGGCACTATCGTTGCAAGCAGGCTCCATGTGCCAAAATGGCCACCAATGAATACAAACTTACTTCCTTCATTTTTTATATTATCATATATCTGCTTTCCTTCTATTTTGACATGATTTTTGATATAATCATCATTAATTCTATGAGCATAAAAAATATCAATATATGCCATAAAAGTATAATCAAATGATTTTCTAGCTGTTTTATAAGGGTCTTTTGCACCAAGTATTTTAGCATTAGTTACTGCAACATGCCGTCTGTCTTTTGATATGTGCCAAAGGCAGAATGCCATAAATTTTGCAATACCGTGCAGCACTTTTCTTGGTGTATGGTTTAAGAGTATTACTAATGGCTTTAATATATAATAAAGTAGCATATTAATTCCTTTCTTTATTGATTACTGCATTTATGGTATCTGTAATTGTGGATACTGTATCTTGGTTAATTTTATCAATTTTATTAAAAAAATCAATAAATTTATCATCTTTATTATCTGCCAGATGTATGAAATTTAAGGCATCTTCCCTGTTCTTTATAACATAAACCAGCCCAAAATCTTTTGCTTCATCAAATATTTCCTTAAAAGAAAACATATACTCACCTACTGATACTGTTTTTTTAAACTGTAATGCTTCATATATGTTATGACCACCAATCTCTTTTAAAGAACCGCCTATAAATATTTTATCAGCCAGTATATAAAGACCTTCTAAAAGACCAAAAGCATCAACAACAATTATTTGCTTAGAAAAATCATTTTCTGAATATAATGATACATTATAACCATTTTTTTCAAGAATATTTTTCACTTCTGCTGCCCTTTCTATATGTCTGGGAACAAAAACCAGCTTATCAAACCCTTCCATTTTACCATTAAACCATGAGATGATTATTTCTTCCTCACCTTTATGGGTAGAAGCTGCTAAAAAAAACTTGATATTTTCAAGCTCTTTAATTGTCTTCACATTTTCTCTTAATTTTCTTTCCTGAAACTTAATATTTCCTGCTGTGATAACTTTACCACTGCTTCCTATAATGCTTGTAAACCTTTCTTCATCAAGGCTGCTTTTCGTCATAATGGCACTAAATCTTTTAAGAACACTTTTAAAAATAAATTTAAACCGTTTATATGTTTTATACGTTTTATCAGATATTCTTCCATTAATAAGAAATACCGGCACCTGATTTGATGCTGTATAAATAAGGTTTGGCCATAATTCTGTATCTACTATAACTAATACAGAAACATTCATATATGATATAATCATACTGACAGCTCTTGAATTTTCAACAGGCAGTAGAAATGCTTTATCAGCTTGTATATAATCTACTGCTACCTGTCTGCCGGTTGCTGTCATTGTTGAAATAATTATGCTTATCTCTGGATTATCAGCCCTTAAAGTATCAACAATTTTTTTTATACTCCGCACTTCACCAACACTGGCACAGTGAAACCATATTGATTTTTCAGGTTTAAAATCACTAATGCGGATAAAACCAAACCTTTCCCAGTAATACTGATGTTTATTTTTCCTGCGAAATATAAAATAACCTGCAACACTTAAAACAGGGGTTAAAATAATTAATATAAAATTATATATAAAAAGCAAAATCTGCATGCTGCACCATAAAATATTATAAAAATTCGCTGTCTACTTCACTTGTTCTCTGCATCATTAATTTTTGAAGACGATTTGTATCTTCTTTTAATGATGTTTCATCTTTATCTGGGCTTACAGAAAAAGTATCAGAATACCATACTTCCACTTTTGCAAAAGGTTTTGGAAATATAAATTTATCCCAGCTGTTAAACCTAATAAAACTATTAGTTTTTAGTGTTACCACATAAATTTCATTATCAAGACATTTTGCAATAAATACAGCACCGCTTTTTACTTCATGTCTAGGACCTTTCGGGCCATCAACAGTAATTGCAGCAGGAATATTATTATTTCTGCATAATTTTACAAGCTGCATAGCCGCTTTCATTCCACCACGGGTAGATGAACCCCTTGCAAGTTTATACCCCCATTTTTCAAGTATATATGCAATCAAATCACCGTCTTTTGAATCAGACGCTATTGTTGCAATACCTTCTTTATAATGGCTGAATGATAATGGAAGCAGTGAATCATGCCATAATACAAGCACAGGCCGCCTGCCTTCCCTTCTGCTTTTATCAAATGCTTCTGTATTATATTTTTTGATTCGCCATGTTTTTAAAATTGCAGTGCCTAAAAAATATGTAACTGCATAACCTATTCTACGACTAATTTTCATATTAAAATTATACCTTATAAATTATTTCTGCTATCTTATTATATTATTTTTAATAAATAAAGTAAATTTGTAAAAAATATCCAAAAAAATAATATAACAGTTTGACATATTACTTACACTTTTTTATTATATGGTAAAATTCAAGGAAAAATTCCATATTTTTTTTGAGGTTAAAATGGAGCATAATAACAATTCAATACAGGCTACAACAGTAGTTGCAATAAGAAAAGGAGAACATGTTGCAATGGCAGCAGACGGTCAGGTTACATTTGGCAATATGGTAATGAAAGATAATGCTAGAAAAGTCCGCCGTTTAGCTGGCGGCAAAGTCTTATGCGGGTTTGCAGGCTCAGCAGCTGATGCTTTTACATTAATGGATAGGTTTGAAGCAAAACTTAACAGCTATAACTTTAATCTTGAACGCTCAGCAGTAGAACTTGCAAAAGACTGGAGAAATGATAGATACCTTCGCAAACTAGAAGCAATGATGATAGTTGCAGATAAGACTGGTATGTATGTTGTTTCTGGTAATGGTGATGTAATTGACCCAGATGATGGAGTTACAGCTATCGGCTCAGGCGGTCCTTATGCCCTTGCAGCAGGCAGAGCATTGGCAGACAATACAGAGCTTTCAGTTAGAGAAATAGCAGAAAAAGCAATAAATATCGCAGGCAGTATTTGTATATATACTAATAAAAATATAATTATAGAAGAAATATAATTTTTAAGGAGTTATAAATGGCAGAAGAGCTTACACCAAAGACAATTGTAGATGAGCTTGATAAATATATAGTAGGGCAGAAGAATGCAAAAAAAGCAGTGGCTGTTGCTTTAAGAAACAGGTGGAGAAGGTTGCAGCTTCCTGCAAAAATACAGGAAGATATTACCCCTAAAAATATTATTATGATAGGTTCAACAGGGGTTGGTAAAACAGAAATAGCAAGAAGATTAGCCCGCCTTACTAAATCACCATTTTTAAAAGTAGAAGCAAGTAAATACACAGAAGTAGGTTATGTTGGCAGAGATGTAGAATCTATGATTAGAGATTTAGTAGAAATTGGAGTAAATATGGTTCGTTCAGAACAGAAAGAACTTCATATTGAAAAAGCTAAACTACTTGTTGAAGAAAGAATACTGGATATTTTACTGCCGCCAAAACCATTAACTTATTCTATGGACGGTCATGAAAGCACTGGTAAAGAATCACGAGATAAAATGAAAGAGAAATTAGCATCAGGACAGCTTGATGACAGACTTATTGAAATAGATGTTGATGAACCAGCTCCACATATTGAAGTGCTTACAAATGCAGGTTTTCAAGATATGGGGGTTGATTTAAATGATATGATGAAAAATATGTTCCCTAATAAAAAGAAAAAACGTAAAATGAAAATAAGTGAGGCAAGGGGCATATTAGAAGTGCAGGAATTAAACAGACTGATTGATATGGACGATGTGAAAAGCACAGCACTGAAAAGAGTTGAACAGTCTGGAATAGTATTCCTTGATGAAATAGATAAAATATGCTCATCAAGCACTGGTTCATCAAGAGGTGGTGATGTTTCAAGAGAAGGTGTGCAGAGAGATTTACTGCCGATTGTAGAAGGCTCTACTGTAAATACTAAATACGGTATAGTTAAAACAGACCATATACTTTTTATTGCAGCAGGTGCATTTTCTATGGCAAAACCATCTGACTTAATACCAGAATTACAGGGCAGATTTCCTATTAGAGTAGAACTTGATGCACTTACTAAGGAAGACTTTCTTAGAATATTAAAAGAACCTGAAAATGCTATTACTAAACAGTATGCAGCACTTTTAAAGGCAGATAATGTTACAATTACTTATACTGATGACGGCATAGATGCTATTGCTGATATTGCCTGCACAGTTAATGCTTCTAATGAGAATATCGGTGCTAGAAGGCTTCATACTATTATGGAAAAACTGCTGGAAGATATTGCTTTTGAAGCACCTAAAAATGCTACTGGCGAGATTATTATTAATGCAGAGTATGTGCAGTCTAAATTAAAAGAAATAAGCACAAACTTGGATTTAAGCAGGTATATTTTATAGCAAATACAGCGGGTTATATAATGTAACCCGCTTTTTAAGTATTTTTTAGCATTATTTGATTATTCATTATTTATTTAGTCCATATTTACCATTATTATAAAGCCTTTATAAATTACTTAATAATATATTTATAAAATATAATTTTATATAAAAAAAGCTGAGCAAAAGCCCAGCTTAAAATAATAATTTGCTTTAAATTTTATACAGGTTTTGCACCTTTTGATTCAAGGTATCCGCCAAGCCTTGTATCTATTTTCATAATATGGTCAGAAAGCCAGTCTTTTAAAAATTCCAGCACATTTACACCCATAATTTCTTCACCTGCATCATATCTGCTTTCAAGGTTTTTTATTTCAGTAATAAAATCTCTATGCAGTTTCATATGGCTTTCTTTTTCAGGATAATTATATTCTGTCATCATTTTGTTTTCAAACCCAAAATGCCATACAGTATAATCAACTAAATCTTTTAATACTCTGCCAAGCTGTTCTCTTGATGAGCCTGATGAAAGAGAGTTATATACTGCATTAATTAAATCAATCCACCTAATATGCTGCTCATCTATCGCATTATAACCAACTGATAAGGCAGATGTAAATGTCATAAACTGCCCTTCTATGTTAGAATAGCCTTTTGAACTTTCTTTCATTTCTACTGCAATGTTATCAAGGTTGTTTCCTAACTTCTGGCTTTCAAGAGTTCTGTTTAGTGCAACACCATTTTCTTCATATACTTTTTCAATAGATTTTGTTATGTTGCCTATACCTTCATACTGGTCATTCATAGCTTTAACAATATTTTTTGTAATATCAAGCATACCATTAGTTTCATCACGGATATCTATAACTATTGCACCAGTATCCATTGTAATGCCGATAGCTTCTTTTACCTGCTCTGCATTTACATTAACCTGTGTTGAAATCTCTGATGTTCTTGAATGGAGTTTATCTACAACTTTTTCTATTTCAGCTGTAAATGATGTAGTTTTCTCTGCCAGCTTTCTCACTTCGTCAGCAACAACAGCAAACCCCCTGCCTGATTCACCTGCACGGGCTGCTTCAATTGCTGCATTTAATGCTAAAAGGTTTGTTTGGTCTGCAATATCTGTAATATTGCCAATACTTTGTTTAATATCATTAGAATAAATTACAAAGTCGCCCATTGTTGTAACAATAGAATCAACAGTCTGTTGTATCTGCTGCATTTTTAATATATTTGTTTCCATAGCTGTGCCTGCCTGACTTGTTTTTGCAAGGCAGAGTTCAGCAGCCTTTTGAGAATCATCACATATTTCTTTAACATGCTCTGCTGTATTTTGTAAATCACGAACTTCTTCGCTGACTGTGCCTAAACTGTGGTTTACAGTCATCACATTATCATGAAGATGTGTTTGAACTGATGTTAAATCACCAGCAGCAGAAGCAACACGAACCTGTGCATTTCTAAAATTAGCACCTAATGTGCATAATTTTTCAGATAATTCGTGGATATGTTTGCCAATATATGTAAAACGGCCAGTAGTTGCTGGCGGCTGAGTTGGGCAGCTTACTAAGGCTGTATCAATATAATCATTCAGCACTTTCATCTGTTTATAAAAGATTGAATCTTTTGCTACATTTATTGCAACAGATAATATAAAGATTACAATAGCTCCAATTCCTGCATGAAAATCTATTGCAACCCACAATATTAATGTGATTATAAATGCAATAATTGTATAAATAATACTAAGCGTTCTCATAATGTAACTCCTTATAACGCACAATATATTTATGATATGGCTGTGGCACTTATAGATGCAAGTTTAATACCTTTTAATGCTTTAATTTTATAATAAAGTGATTTTACAAGGCTGCTTTCTCCGCGAATGGCAAGTATTTCAAGACATGTGTCATGGTCTAAATGGATATGCTGCATAGATATGATTAAATCATGGCTGTCATGCTGCACTTCTAATAATTTAGAAACTAAATCCTTATTGTGATGGCTGTATAAAAATGTTATGGCACCAGCAAGAACACCATCAGCATTGATTATATCTGCTTCAACATACTCTTTAATTAAATCAGATATTGCTTTTGAACGAGTTTCATAAGACTGGGTTTTTATTTGTTTATCAAACAGTTCCAGCAAATCTTTATCAAGAGATACCCCAAACCTAGTTAATTCTGACATCTTAATCCCACATAAGCACTTTTTTTTAGTGATACAGACTACTCTTATTTTCTGTTATAATCAAGATTTTTTTACCTATTTACTTAAAACAATTTATTTTTTATTTAGTTCACTATTTTTTTCTTAAATTATAAATTTATTCATTTTATATTTACACTAAATATAATGTTTATTAATTGATACAGACAAGATTATTTTGTTTTATAAAAAAAATTTTATAAAATATATATAAAAACTTGATTTTATAGAACAAAAACTATACTATAATATCTTTAATTATATAAAAATATGGGAGCAGCAATGTTTAAAGATTTAATAGAAAAATTATTTACACCTAGTCCAGAAAAAATATTTAAAAAATTACAGCCATTAATTAATAATATTAATCAGCACGGAGAAAGACTAAAAACACTTGATAATGATACTCTTTTTAACCAAACAGTTATTTTTAGAAAAAGGCTTTCAGAAGGTGAAAGTTTAAATGATATACTGCCAGAAGCTTTTGCAACAGTTAGAGAAGTAAGTGATAGAATATTAAAAATGAGACATTTTGATGTGCAGCTTATGGGCGGATATGTTCTCCATTCTGGCAAAATATCAGAAATGAAAACTGGTGAAGGTAAAACATTAGTTGCTACCCTGCCAATGTATCTTAATGCTATTGAAGGAAAAGGGGCACATCTTGTTACAGTTAATGATTACCTTGCCCGCCGTGATGCTTCTTGGATGGCTCCGATATATTTATCACTTGGGCTTTCTGTTGGTATTATACAAAGTGATGCTTCTAAACAGGCAGTATGGGACGATAAAGAAAACTTTACTATAAAACTTATTGATATTTCAAGAAAACAAGCTTATGCCTGCGATATCACTTACGGCACAAATAATGAATTCGGTTTTGATTATTTAAGAGATAATATGAAATATGATTTATCTGAATATGTTCAGAGAGAACTTCATTATGCTATTGTGGACGAAGTAGACTCTATCTTAATAGATGAAGCAAGAACTCCGCTTATTATTTCAGGACCTACAAATAATACTACTGACAGTTATTATGCAGTTAATAATGTTGTTAAGCTCTTAAAACCAGAAGTCCACTATACTGTTGATGAGAAAAGAAAATCTGCTGATTTAACTGATGAAGGTATCAACTTTGTAGAGACTGGTTTAAAAGTCGGCAACCTTTATGATATTCAAAATGTAGATACTCTTCACTTTGTAAATAATGCTTTAAAAGCACATGCAGTTTTTAAACTTGATGTTGACTATGTTGTGCAAAATGGTGAAGTGGTTATTGTAGATGAATTTACAGGCAGGCTTATGCCGGGCAGAAGATATTCTGACGGGCTTCATCAAGCATTAGAAGCAAAAGAAGGAGTGCAGGTGCAGAATGAAAACCAGACTTATGCTTCTATTACATTCCAAAATTATTTTAGAATGTATGAAAAACTTTCAGGAATGACTGGAACAGCCTTAACAGAAGCTAATGAGTTTAAAAGCATATATGGATTAGAAGTTGTGCCTGTTCCAACTCACAGAAAAGTCAACAGAATAGATAGACCTGATGTGATATACAGGACTGCTCAGGAAAAATATGAAGCTATTGTAAAAGTTATAGAAACACTGCATAAAAAAGGGCAGCCAGTGCTTGTAGGAACTATCTCTATTGAAAAAAGTGAACTTCTTTCTAATATGCTGCAAAAAGCTAAAATCAAACATGAAGTTTTAAATGCTAAAAACCACGAAAGAGAAGCAGAAATAGTTGCACATGCAGGTGAGGTTGGTGCAGTTACAATTGCGACAAATATGGCAGGCCGCGGAACAGATATTAAATTAGGGGAAGGTGTGCAGGAATTAGGCGGCTTATTTATTTTAGGCACAGAAAGGCATGAATCCCGCCGTATTGATAACCAGCTGCGAGGAAGGTCTGGCAGGCAGGGTGATAATGGTGAAAGTAGATTTTATCTTAGCACAGAAGATGACCTTTTACGAAAATTTGGTGCTGAAAAACTTTCTAAAATTATGAGCACATTAGGGCTGAAACACGGAGAAGAAATAGAATCATCTCTTATCAGTAAAACAATAGAAGGTGCACAGAAAAAAGTTGAAGCTTTTCATTTTGAAATGAGAAAACATTTACTTGAATATGATAATGTGGCTAATTCTCAAAGAAAAGTTGTATACAGCCTTAGAAGCCAGATTTTACAGGGCTCTGATATTGATAAAATTATTAAAGAATATGCAGGCGATGTTATTAGTGCTCTTCTTGAAGATTTTATCACTCCACAAAATCCTAATTATGAAGAAGCTGAAAAAATATTTGAAAGAATATTCGGTTTAAAAGCTGATTTATCTCAGGCTGATGCAAAACATTTAGAAATTTCAAAAAATGAACTTAACAGCCTTTTTGAAAATAGATTTGAAGAAAGAAAACAGGAATTTAAAGGTCATTTTGAAGACTTTTCAAAATATATACTTATAAATACTCTTGATAATAGATGGAAACAGCATTTGCTGCAAATGGACCATCTTCGCGATAGTGTTGGATTAAGGGGATATGGTCAGAAAGACCCATTAATAGAATATAAACGGGAAGCTTATGCACTTTTTATTGATATGATGGATAGAATAAACAGAGAAACAGTTGAACTTATTATGAAAGTGCAGATACAAATGCAGACACCAGAAGAAGCAGCAGCAGAAAATGCCCGCAGATTAAAACAATTACAGGCAGAAAATGATAAACAGTTAAAAGAAAAACGGTCTCTTGAAAAAGAAACACAGAAAAAAGCTGCAACAGTTAAACGAAATGCCCCAAAAATAGGCAGAAATGACCCGTGTCCTTGCGGCAGCGGAAAAAAATATAAAAACTGTCATGGTGCTCAAAGTTAATTTAAATTAGCAGGTGATTTATGAAGAAAATTTTAACTTTAATTTTTACATTAGTTTGTTTGACTGCTTTTGCAGAACAAAAAGAAAATACAGAAACGATTGACTATATGAAACAATTATCTGCTGTTAAAAGCCTTTATGCAGAATTTAAGCAGGTAAATAATTTAAAAGATTATGGCGAAGACATATATACTGGTAAAGTATATATAAAAATGAAAGAAAAAGCCTTATGGGATTATATTGAGCCTTATTCATCATGGTATCTTATTACAAATGAAAATATTGACCATTATGATGAAATAAATAACCAGCTTGTTAAAATGAAAGCAAAAGATTATAAAGAATATGCTTTACTACAAGTGCTTATGGATTTTTCACAGCTCAGCAAAAGTTTCAGCTCAGAGCAGAAAGAAAATACATTATATTTAAAACCAAAAAGTGATGTAGGGCTTGCTTATATTAATATTATATTTAAAGATAATATTATATCAGAAATTAAAAGCAAAGATAATGCTGGAAACTTAACTACTATAACTCTTAATAATGTAGAAATAGATAAAAAAATCAGCAATTCTTCTTTTAAAAAGAAACTGCCTGATGATGTGAATATATTTAATCAGTAAATGGAGGCTGGATATGACCAAAATAAAGCATAAAATGACAAATATTAATAAGCATATTTTTATTAGAAATTTTTTATTTATATTAGCTGTTACTGTCATTTACAGTTTATCTGTAAATATTCCATTAATTAAAATGAATTATCCAGAAAAATATTTTATTTTGGCTTTTGCTGTATCTATATTTCGTGATTATATTATATGGTTTATAGCTTTTTTAAACAGATGGGTATTTGCAGTTTTTACTTTTATTACATTTACTGCTGGATTTGGACTTAAATATGTAAATGAATATTTAGATATGGGGTTAAATATTGGTACATTTGAAGTAATCTTTTCCACAAATTTAGCAGAAGCAAAAGGGGTAGTAAATAGCACTTTATTAAGCTACTTCATAGTTGGAATACTGCTTTCTTTAATTATTATATCATTAAGATTTATATTAATAAATAACAAGATAAAAACAAATTGGGGGGGGGAAATACTACTACTTATTTCATTAATTTTTCTATTATTAGGTAAAATACCTGAAGATTTTATGAAAACAGTCAAATATGGCTATTCCAAAAATGATATCATAAATGTAGGCAGAGGTTTTGATATCATGCCTGAAAAAATCTATGAAAACTTTTATCACCTTTTTAGAAATAAAATAAAAATGAAATATATGATATACGAAAGAAATAATCTTGAAATAAATGATATTGTTTATAACAATAAAGAAGAACAGATTATAATCTTTATACTAACAGACGCTCTGCGTCCTGACCATATGTCTTTATACGGATATAATAGAGAAACAACACCTTATATGGAAAAATATGGTTTTATTCCTTTTAATGATATGTATGCCTGTGAAACATCTACAACCCGCTCTGTTCCATGTCTTTTAACAAGTATGAATAGGGGCGAATATTTTCTCACATACCTTGCTAAACCATCTGTTTTTACTATATTTAAAAAGGCTGGTTTTTATACAGCATTTATTTCTGCACAAAGCTCAGTATCCACTTCTGATACAGGGCAGACTGTTGTTGCAGGCGATGCTGATTATAGTTTTTTTAATATAAATTATGATATTAAGTATGATTCTGACCTGCTGCCTTATTTTGATAATATTTTAAATAACAATATACAAAATAAATTAATTGTTATGCAGTTAAATGGAAGCCATTGGGATTATAATACAAGATTTAAGCCAAATGAAGCTAAATGGCAGCCTTTATGTGAAAATTTTGCTCTTAACTGCCCTGTTGAAAATCTAGTTAATTCTTATGATAATACAATTATTGCTACTGATATCTTGATGAAAAATATAGTAGATAGAGTTAAGGATAAAAATGCTGTAATTTATTTTTCAGCAGACCATGGACAGTTTTTAGGAGAAGGCGGTCTTCGTCTGCATGCTCAGGGAAGATTAAATTTTAAAGAAGTAGGTGTTGTTCCTTTTGCTGTATGGCTTTCAGATAAAGCAAAAGAAAATATTAATCTTAATACTATACTTAATAATAAAGATAAAATTACTACACATGATATTATATTTCACTCTATGACATCGTGTGCAGGTATAAAATCAAGTGTAATAAATAATAATTTAAGTATATGCTCTGAAAATTTAACAGAAGCACCTAATGAATTTAAAAATTATATTAGTAAAAAAGCAGAATAATTGTTTACACATAGAATATTAAAGGCTGTATATTTATTATATATTTTATAAAATAGTATTATCTAATAATCTAGAATTAAAATTCCTGTATTATCTTGCTTTAATATATACAGCCTGATAAATATAGAATGCAGAATCATTTGAAGATAACCACCACTATACCAGTAGTTTTTATGCATATTAGGAAATATACTGTTAACAAAACTAAAATATTTTACATTACAGCTTATAAAGTCTACTGGATATTTTTCTACAATATCAATTATATTTTTTATTATTAAATTATTTTTTTTATCTTCGTAAAATACTGGTTCAAAATAATATGATGTAATAAAAACTTTTTTTGAAAAAATTTGCAGTAATGCAGGATAAGGGCTTTCTATATTTAAAGATGATTTATTTATATTATACTTACTTGCATGCTTTATTAATGTGTCTAAAATACCTAAGTAATTTTCACTATTCATATTTTTAAAATCTAACCAAAGATACTTTAAATCAGATTTCCCCCCCCCAGTAATAAGTCCATTTAAATTTTTAAATATTTCATCTAAATATAAATAGTTATTTTTATTAATATCTATATTAATATTATCGTG
>CAMEZN010000008.1 GCA_945947845.1 uncultured Mucispirillum sp.
AATTTATAACTATGTAGTTGTTATAGATGATGATTTAATGAAAATAACTCATGTTATCAGGGGTGATGACCACTTATCAAATACTCCAAAACAGGCATTAATTTATGAAGCAATAGGTGAAAAAGCACCTGTTTTTGCTCATATCCCTATGATTTTAGGTCCAGACCATGCAAAACTTTCAAAAAGGCACGGCAACACAAGTGTAGAAGAGTTTAGAAAAGCAGGCTATCTAAAAGAAGCTATGATAAACTATATGTCGCTTCTTTCTTGGAGCTCAGATGATGAAAGAGAGATTTTTACAATTGATGAATTAAAAGAAAAATTTTCTATGAGCCGTGTTTCAAAAAGTGCTGCTGTTTTTGATTTTGATAAATTAAAATGGATGAACGGTATCTATATCCGCTCAAAAGAGATTTCTGAATTATTAGAACTTTGCAAACCATACATTATATCATCAGGGCTTGCAGATGAAAAATACATAAGCGAAAATAAAGAGAAAATGGAAGCTATGCTTTTATCTGTCCGCGATAATTTTACACTTTTAAGCGATGCACCAGAATATTTACAGGTATATTTCAAACTGCCTGATGAAATAACTGATGAAGCCCGCGATATGCTTGCTCTTGAAACTAGTAAAGGTGTGCTTGATTTATTCCTTTCAAAAATAGCTGGCAGAGATTACCTTGATTTAGAAAGCTATAAAGCAGTAATGAAAGAAATACAAAAAGAAACAGGCACAAAAGGAAAACCTTTATATATGGCAGTTCGTTCTGGTGTTACAAGAAGCACAAAAGGTCCTGAAATGGATAGTGTTGCAACACTGCTTTCATGTGATGAGCTTACAAGAAGAATAACTGAAACAATGAAACTTGCAGGGCTTTTATAGAATGTTTAATTTAGGTATTATAGGCAGACCAAATGTAGGAAAATCAACCCTGTTTAATAGAATTGCAGGCAGAAGAATTGCAATTACTGATGATATGCCGGGTGTTACAAGAGACAGAATAGAAGTTGAAACATCTTGGCTGGGAAAAGATTTTAAGCTAGTTGATACTGCTGGTTTTGATTTACAGGCTGATATTTTAAAAAAAGAAATGCAGGAGCAGTTTTTTAAGGCTTTGGAAGAAGCGGACTTTTTAATATTAGTTGTAGACGCATCAGAAGGGCTGCATGCACTTGATGAGATTGTGTGCGATATGCTTAGAAAATGCGGCAAGCCTTTTATCGTGGCAGTAAATAAAGCAGACAGTAATGCAAGAGAACAGGCAGTAAATGAATTTTATAAGCTTGGTGATGTGGAGCTTTTTCCTATTAGTGCACTGCATGGAAGAAATGTAGATGATATTCTTGACTATATCCATGCCTATATACCTGAGCAGGAAGAAATAGAACCTGATGAAGAAATAGAAGAAGATGAACGGATAAAAATTGCAGTTGCAGGCAGGCCAAATGTTGGTAAATCAAGCCTTTTAAATGCTTGGCTTGGGGAAGAAAGAGTTATTGTTACCCCACTTGCAGGCACAACACGAGATAGTGTTGATGTATATTTTACATATAAAAATGATAAGTATATCATAACAGATACAGCTGGTATCCGTAAAAAATCTGTTATGTTTAAAGATACTATTGAAAAATATGGATATTACAGGTCCATAGATGCTATAAAAGAAGCAGATGTGGTTGTGGCAGTAATAGACGGAGCAGACGGACTTAATGAAAGAGATGTGAAAGTTATAAGTGATGCTTGGGAAGCTGGAAAACCTGTTGTGCTTGCAGTTAATAAGTGGGATATTGCAGGAAAAGATGAAAAAGCAGTGAAAAATTTTAAAAGAACACTGGCTGAAAAACTGCAATTTTTAGCAAATCCGCCGTTAATATTTATATCTGCTAAAACTGGCAAAAACTGCGAAAAAATCTTTGATGCAGTAAAAAAACTATACCTTGAATATAATAAACGAGTGCCTACTCATGCAGTAAATGAAGTGCTTAGAGAAGCCCTTGAAAGACATCAGCCGCCAGTTGTAGGCACAAAACGATTAAAATTTTACTATATGACACAGGTTGCAGCCCGTCCGCCTTATTTTGTAGCTTTTGTAAATAATCCGCAAGGGGTGCATTTCTCTTATGAAAGGTTTTTAGTGAATATGTTAAGGGAAGCTTTTGGGTTTGATGGTGTGCCTGTCAGGTTAAGTATTAGAAAAAGAAAAAGTAAATACAGCGATGAAGAAGAATAATATATGAGCTGGATATATTTAATAATCGCAGGAATTTTTGAAGTAGGCTGGCCCTTAGGGTTTAAGCTTGCTTCCACTTATACAAAATACAGTATTTTATTTATAGGGCTTTCAGTAGTTTCTATGACATTAAGCGGTGTTTTTTTATACATTGCACAAAAAACTATACCCATAGGAACTGCTTATGTTATATGGACAGGGGTAGGGGCTGTTGGAACCCTGATTATAGGTATATTATTTTTTGGCGATAGTGCAAACTTTTGGAGATTGTTTTTTATAACAATGATTATAATAGGTGTTATTGGCACAAAAATAGTTCACTAATTACTTAAAAGCAAAACACGTCCTGTGTTTTAAAATACAGGAATGAAATATTTATATATATTAAGGTGTTAACATGAGAGCAGATTTCGCAACAATTGGCAGCGGCTTGACCTACGAAATTAGAAATATTGTAGAGATAGCAAATTTTATGAAATCAAAAGGTTTAGAGATTTCATGGGAAAATATTGGCGACCCTGTTATGAAAGGAGAGCAGGTGCCTGAATGGATTAAAGATGTATTAAAAGAAGTTATTGATGATAATATGTCTTTTGCATATTCACCTACTAAGGGTGTAGATTCTACACGGGAATATTTAGCCGCCAAAAGAAATGCTCTTGGTGGAGCTCAAATCACAAAAGATGATATAATATTTTTTAACGGGCTTGGAGATGCTATTGCAAGAAGTTATTCGGTTATACGAGTTGATGCCCGCATAATTATGCCAGAGCCAACATATTCTACTCACTTTATGGCAGAAGTTGCCCATGCATCATTTCCACCAAATACTTATAAAATGAACCCATATAATAACTGGGCACCAGATTTAGGAGAGCTGGAAAGGAAAATAAAAAGTGCTCAGTCTATTGTTGGTATACTTGTGATTAACCCTGATAACCCAACTGGTTATGTATATTCAAAAGAAAAACTTGCTGAGATTGTCCGTATAGCCCGCGAACATAATCTTTTTATTGTGGCAGATGAAATATATCATAATATGATATATAACGGGCAAAAAACTCCATATTTATCAGAAGTTATTGGCGATGTGCCAGCTATCAGCATGAACTCCCTTTCAAAAGAAGTGCCTTGGCCGGGGGCAAGATGTGCATGGATAGAAGTATATAACTACGGCAAAGATGCAGATTTTGATAGATATATTCAGGCGATTTTTAAACAGAAACAGGCAGAAGTATGTTCTACTACTATGCCGCAAATGGCTATACCAAAACTTATGGAGCACCCAGAATATGCTAAATATTTACAGACAAGAGTTACTCATTATGAAAAACTGGCAGATATAGCATATAATGTATTAAAAGATGTTCCTTATATTGTTGTTAATAGAAGTAATGGAGCATTCTATTTAAGTGTTGTATTTAATGAAGCTGTGCTGAATAATAAACAATATTTAGAAATGGAAAATAAGGAAGTTAAAGAATATGTAAACAAGCTGCTTGATAATAATTCAGAACATGATAAAAGGTTTGCATATAATCTGCTTGGGGCAACAGGGATATGTGTTGTGCCGCTCACTTCGTTTTTCACTAACCTGCTTGGTTTTAGAATGACACTGCTTGAAAAAAATGTGGAAAAATTTGAAAGCAATGTGAAAATTATTGCTCAGAAAATTGTAGAGTATGTAGAATCAGCTAAATAAAGCATAAAACCCTTTTGGTATTTTCCAAAAGGGTTTTTTTATATTATTTTTTACCGAATATTTTTGAAATAAATTCCTGTGCTATAAATGATTTATCTATATCAGATGGCATATAGTCATATTCATAAGTGCCAGCTTCATAGCTTACAAAAAGCGGTTCGCTGTAATATGTTTCTACTACTTGGTATCCTGTTGGGGCATATAGTGCAATATCAAAGCCTGCATAATGCAGAAATGCAAAAAGGATTGCATCATCAAGTGAAAAATTAGTTTCATTACATGCTATTGCCACAACTTTTGGTATATATTTTGTAAAATCAAACTTTTGAATAAGCCTGATTATATCTTTATCCATATTTAAGACAACATTTATAATTCTGTATTCCATACCCTGAGAAAAAGTGCCGTTAATTATTCTGCTGTCTATTAGAAGCTGTAATTTATCAAGTATATGTTCCTGAGTTTCATTCCGCAGTATTTTATACTTATAGGAAGGACTGTTTTTTATTTTATCCCTTAAAAGTTTTCCATTTTTTAAGACATCTGCCGGGTTAAGCTTGTTTGGAGAAGCATGCCTTATATATGGTGGGTGTTTGATTAATAATGTATCTTCACCAAGTTTTTTACGGATATTTTCCCAGTATAGTTTTTTATTATCATCTTTTACCCCATTTATTTTTGCAGCTATTACAGGCAGAAGCACTGTATTATTTACAGTTTCAAAACCCGGTCTGAATGTTGCAGGTTCATGCCATAAAATATTAATTTCTTCAAGCATTGTTTGAAGTTTTAATGAGTCTGCTTTATGATACTGCCTGTGCCTGTATAAGCCGCTGTCAGTATATAATGTTTGAGTTAATTCCTGCTCTGCATTATATGCTGCTGTTGAAATAACTGTATCATCTGCACTTAATGGCAGTTTATCTATATTTAAATAATCATCATACTTTTGGATAAAAAGCATATTATCTTCAAGCATACATGAATTATTTTCAGCAGGGCACAATATAAGCACATCAACAGGTATATTTGATAAAAACTTAAAAAATACTGATTCAAAATTTGTTTTACAGCCGCCAAAGTAAATTAAAACTGGTGTTTTGCCGTTTTGAGTATACTTACTAAATAAAGCAGAAGCAAACCTGTTAAACCAGCAGAGAATGTATACTGCCTTGTTATTCAGGCGGTTGAGCTTTTCTTCACTGTCATTCATTATAGTATCATAAAATGATTTATAAATAATATTATCAAGCTGTGGAACAGCACTTCGCCACATTAAAGGATATAATAAACCAATAATTTCTTCTTTTGATGAAATCTGCCTTCTAGGTATCCTTTCCGTTTCTTTTATAGATGGAATATCAAAATCCTTTATTTCAAGTAAAGTTCTTTTGTTCTGCTCTATTTTTTTCTGGAATAGGAATAAGTCTTTACTGTATGTTGATTTATTCCAAACACCAGTAATTTTTACAAAAGCATTATATATATAATCTTCACTGCCTCTTTCATTCTGTTCTTTTAAGATATCTTCTAATGTATTACCACTAAGCCATGTATTTGTATTAACATACGGTTTTTGCTGTGGTATATTTATTCTGCTGTTATGCTTTGGCTTATCAGATGACTGCTGTTTTATATCATCTTTTGCAGGTGCAGTCTTTTGCTGGATATTATTATTTTTACCAAGGTTTAATATATATGATGGATTAAATTCTGCTGGAAAGTTTTTTTCAGCCTTATCTTTATATAAAAAAGAAAGTGAGCCATTTTTATCTGCCTTATTATAGCTTTCTTCATCTTGTATAAACATTAATACATCACAGCCGCACTCTGCTATCAGGCGGAGAAATAATAATTCATGGTTTGATATGCTGCCAATATATATAATTTTTGGAAGATTATCCTGCCCCAGTTTATTCATAATACTATTAAGCTTGTAATATGCCCAACACATAAATTTGACAAAAATATTTTTCAGCATATTTACACTTTTGCCTTCCTGCAAAAGAATGTTTAAAATATCTGCTGTGCTTTCTGCAACTATATTCTGCTGGAAACTGTTAAGATTTGGAAGCCATTTTTGTATAATTTTTAGGATAAACTGCTGATTATTTTCAAAATCATGACCTATGATTGTTTCATAATATTCAAGTTGTTTTTCATCAGGATTATTTAATTTTTCAGATACTAGAAGTCCATATTTATTTTTATTTTCTACTATATTTTTTAAAAATATTTCTATTTCACTGCCATAGTTATATGCTCTTATAAAATAAGTATTTTTATTCTGCCGTTCATTTAAAGGTTTCAAAAAGTCATTAAGTGATGCTGTATCTGATAATCTAAACATAAAAACTCCAATATACTTTATATATCTGCCATATTTTTTATAATACCACATGCTTTGTAATTTTTTAATGGATAATTTATTATCTCTACATTTTTTTCCTTTGCAAGTTGTATAATATGTTTAATATCACTGCCTTCTACTGTGCTGTTTATAATAATCTTCCAAGGTATTCTTCTAAGAAGCACACGGGTTGTTTCTCCTATACCCGGTTTAATAAAATTGATATTTGATATATTATATGTTTTTGCAATATTATTTACTTCATCAATACCTTTTGTAACTGGTCTTTTTATATTTTTTATTTCTATTTCAGGAAAATATTTACAGCATTTATCAATAAATTCATATGTTTTATCATCATTTTTAAATTCTTCATAGTATGCAGCACCATGAAAATCATCTTCTTTTATAATATCATTTCTTAGAAATGTTCTGCTGATAAGTCCAGATACAGTGCAGTTAAAACAGGAGCTTGGAATAAGTATATCTTCATAAGTGCCAGCATACTGTGTAATATTTGCAGGGTCTGCAAGAACAGCCAGTTCTTTATTTATATTATCATAATTTTTCAGTGATTTTATTAATTCGTTCTGTATAGCACCTTTTCCAGTCCAGCCGTCTATAAAAACAATACTTTCTGCACTGTGATGATTTAATATATATTTTATTGCATTATTATCTATACCTTTATCCCTGATGATAGATACTGCATAATGAACCGCATTAATATTATACTTATACTTTAAAAACCGTTTAACAAGAATCCCGGCAGGAATTCCAGCTCTTGCAAGTGATACTAGTGTAATATTTTCTCCATACTTTTTAAACAGTATACTGCTTAAATCAGCAGCTGCCTGAGCAGTAATTAATGCTCCTTCTTCAAGATAATCATAATAGAGCCTGTTATATCTTTCAGTAGGCTGATATTCCAGCGGCAGCATTTCACAATAATGGGTGCCAGACTGTATAAGAGGCTCTCTTTCTTTTGCACTTAACGGGATTACTAACCCTGTAATATCTTTAAGCAGCAGTTTAACATCATCATCAATAAATGAACTTTGCAATTAATTATCTCCCAGCATAAAAATAAAAATATTATCATTATTATGTATCTTTAAGGCATTTACTAATGAATATATACCTTTTTTATTATTTATACCATCAGAAACTATTATTACACTACTATATTTTTTTAAATTATAAATATATGTTACTCTTTCTTTTTCATAAAAACTTTCAAGGCTGTATCTTGTATTTAAAGGGTATCCTTTATGATTTCCAGTCATAATAGGGCTTCTTGTTGTGGCATGAAAAAGTATATTTTTAGTATTTTTCTGCATTAGTTTTGATATATAAAGACCCGGATACATACATTCTTCTGTTCCTAATACTAAAATATCATTATCTAATATATTTATGTGGCTGTTTATGATTTTTGCTGCTTCTTCTATACTTTTTTTATATTCTGAAAATTTAACAGCAAACCTTGGGTTAATATATTTTTTAAAGTGAAAAATACCGCTGTTAGATATTTCATTATTATTAGATTGAAAATAACTGCCTTCTAAACTAATATTTTTAATCTGCTCTGCTATAATTTCATTATCTGTTTTTAAAAGATAAAGGGGTGTAATATGGTTATTATGGAATCTTTCTAATGACTTGCTGTCCATACCATTTATAAATGATAATACCCATATTTTTTTAGTTTCTATATTAGAAAACTTTTCTTTTAATACATTAATAAGATTAATAATTGTATTTCCAGTTGTTATTTCATCTTCAACAAATACTATATGTCTAATTTTTTTAAGAATATTATCAAGCCCTTTAATGTAAAGTTTTTGGGAAGCAGCATGGCTGTGCACTTCTGAAAAATAAAGACATTCTTCATCTGGATAATTTTCTCTTGTTGTAGTAATAAAATAAGAATCTTTATTTAAATTACTGCATACACAGGCTCCAAGAGCTGTTGCCGTTTCTGCAAATGCAATAACGAGCACAGGTTCATTTTCTGCAATATTTTTAAATTTATCTGCTAAATCTTTTGCTTTATTAAAAAATTTTTCAGGTGAAGCAGGTATATGCTTACATAAAACAGGGTTTACTATTAAGTATGAACGGAGCTTATTATTATCTCGTTTAGCTGCCCTGACCATTTCTTTATAAAGAGAGTTGTTTTCTATATTTTCCATTAAACAGCACCATAAATATTATAAAGTTCAATAATCTTTTTTGCCCAGTTAATATGAGTTTTATATTCATTCATACGGCTTCCATTACTGCTTTTAGAAACAAGAAAATCTGTATTGTTTTCCATATTAATAATATTTACTGCATCATCATAATCATGTTTTTTAACAGCAAACTGGGAGTTTACAACAGGTATCTGGTTAGGGTGGATAACAGTTTTCCCAATAAATCCGTTAATTTTATCTTTTTTAATTTCATTTATCAGGCCTTCTTTCCAGCCATCTAAGTTAAAATATTCCCAAACAGCTGCTGATACAATATATTCATGGGAAAATGCCGTAATAATATCCACTAAAATACTATTTACTGAGCCAATATCATAAATAGTTTCATTTACATTTCGCCTTATACCATAGTGATGACAGAAATCATTTCCACCCACTCTAATATTCAGCACATATTGTTTTATATTATCAATATCTGTCTTAATATGAGAAAGTAACGATGTTCTCATATCCAGTTTAAATAAATCTATACTTTCAAGCACTGGCATTAAATAAATTATTTTTGTGCTGCTGCTGTTAATTTTAAGTACTGCATCTATATACTGTTTTGAATTAGTTATTGTAAATTTAGGGGCAATAAAGCCTGCAACTAAATCCATAAAAGAGCCAAGCAGAGCGGTAAGTGTATATATTTGCTGTGGATTTCTTACACGAATAAATAATTTTGGCAGGTAAAAGTCATTATTTAAATTATATTTATAAAGAGTAGAAAGTGTGTCATAAAGTTGTTTTTCTGCCAGAGAAACTGCATTATCTGCAATAGAATCTTCTAAACATAATGCAAGTGAGTAGGGGGCAGGAATTTTGCCATTTAAAACACTTTCTGCTATATTTTCTTTTATGGCAGGAGCATATAATAGAGCTCCAACACTATATGGTGATATTAAAGAGTTTTCTTTCATATTTCTCCCTGCTGTAAAATTAAATTAATTTAATAACATTTTCTACAACCTTGTCTGAAAAAAGCTCTCCCTGTGGTATTTTTATATACTTATCAGAATGATGTAAATATGGCAGTTCATCTGGAAAAATAGCATAATTGGCAGCTTCCAGTAAAGGAATATCAAAAAAGCTGTCGCCAGCAGAAACAATATTATCTATACTTACTGTATAATCATTAATAAATTTTTTTAATGCTTTACCTTTATCTATACTTTCTGGAACCACATATACTTTACTAAAATTTGTATATACTTTGACCGGCTCATTTTGCAGGCTGTTTTGCAGCATATCTACTGTTATTTCAGGCTTGCTGCTTTTTGTATAAATAAATAAGTTATCAACCAGCTTTATATCATATATTCTATATTCATGGTTTTCTAAAAGTTCTTTTGCTTTATTTAATGCAAAAACTGCATTTTGTATTGTATTTATGAAATAATCATGCCATTGTCTGCTAGGCTTTCCATCTATTAAAAGGCTTCCACCGTTACTTGTAATAGCATATTTTGGCTGCCAGCAGCTGAATGTTATTCTTTTAAACTGTTCAATACTTCTTGTGGTTACAGGGACAAATAAGCTGTTTTCATATATATAATCCAGCTTTTCCTGTGTATTTTTAGTAATAAATGATATATTTGAGCCTTCATATAATTCACAAGGAATTTTTTCAGCATTAAGCTCCTTTTTGTGTGAATATATTAATGTATTATCTATATCAGAAGCAAAAAGGAGCATATATACCTCAATTAAAGAGTTTTAGGTGTTAATATTTTGCGGATAATATCAACAGGATACATTGTTAATGCCATAAGGATAACAACTACCCAGCCGCTTAAACCAAAACGCTGGCAGCTGAATATTTCGCCTATTACACCGCCAACACTTACAAGAGCAGCCTGCACAAGTATAATTACTACCCATATTTTTATAAACATAGGGTTTTCTTTGATATGTTCAAATACATTTAAACTATCACTTCTTACATTAAAAGCATTTACCATAAATGCAAAAACAAACATAGCAAAGTAGCCAGTATAGAATTGTGCTTCAGTTTCAAAAAATTGTTGGAAAATACCAGATTTAAACCAGAATATGCTGATAGCTGTAAGCCATAAGCTCATTACAAGTATTTGGACTGCCATTTTTCTGCTTATAATATTTTCATCTCTTCTTCTTGGTTTATCTCTCATATATTTTTCAAGTGCTGCTTCACCTGCAAACATAATAGAAGCAAGTGCGTCCATACATAAGTTAATCCAAAGTAAATGTGTAACTTTTAATGGGCTTTTTATACCAATAAATGGGCTGATTGCAGAAACAAATACAGCTGCCAAGTTAATTACAAGCTGCATTTTACAGAATTTTAAAATATTTATGTATAATGTTCTGCCATACCATACTGCATTTTTAATAGAATTAAAGTTATCATCAAGAATAACAAGTTTTCCAGCTTCTTTTGCCACATCAGTTCCACTGCCCATAGCAAAGCCTACATCTGCTCGTTTTAATGCTGGACCGTCATTTACACCGTCGCCAGTCATACCAACAACTAAATTCATTTCCTGACATATTTTTACCATGCGGCTTTTATCTGTTGGCATAGCTCTTGATATTACTTTTATTTTAGGAAGAATTTTTTTAATTTCTTCATCGCTCATAGCACTAAGTTCGTTAGAAGTAAGAACTATATCATCATTATTTTTGAAAAGCCCAGCTTCTTTTGCAATGGCAACAGCAGTTTCTTTTCTATCACCTGTAATCATTACAACCTGAATACCTGCTTTCTGCACTTCTTCTATTGCTTGTTTTGCTTCCTGACGAACATCATCTCTTATACCAACAAACCCTATTAGCACTACATCGTTTTGGATAACATCTTTTTCCATTTTACTGCTGCTGTATCCAAAAGCTAATACTCTCATTGCTCTGTTAGAAAGCTCATTTATTTTTTCATCTATTACAGCCTGATTTACTTCTTTCTTCTGACCATCTTCTGTTAAAAAATATTTTGCTTTTTCAAGGAGTTTTTCAGGAGCACCTTTATAGTAAGTTCTGCCTGCTTGTTCTATATATACTTGGCTGAATTTATTAGAACTGTTAAATTCCTGATGCTCTGTTGCATGATACTGGCTGTTATTTACTTCATTATATGATTCTTCTCCAAGGAATTTTAATAATGCTTGGTCTGTCATATTGCCGCCAATAACATTATGTTCTGTATCAAACATAGCACTTGTATTTTTACCAATACAAAGGTTTAATTCTTTTTCTATTTCTTTATGCTGTTTGTAGTTAATTAGTTTTGCATCGCCTGTAAAAAATTCTACAACTTCCAGCTGTCCTTTTGTTATTGTGCCTGTTTTATCACTAAAAAGTATGTTTAGTGAGCCTGCCGTTTCAATACCGATTGATTTTCTTACAAGAACATTAACTTTCAACAGTTTTCCAGTATTTTGCATTAAAACTAATGCAATAACAAGTGGAAGTCCTTCTGGCACTGCACATACTATGATAGTTACTGCAATAGCAAGAGCAGTCATTATATCCCCTGCAATAGCAAGCCAGTCCTTAGAAAAATATGCTGCTGCACCGCCTGCCTGCATTATGTAGAATACAAGATATGATAAAGCAATAACTATTGCACCTATATAACCAAAGATAGATATTTGATGAGCAAGTTTATTAAGTTTAACTTTTAATGGAGAATCTGGCTCTTTTTCTTCCATATCTTTTGCCATTTGCCCCATCATAGTTGCTTCACCAACTCGCTGCACCTGCATAATACCTTCGCCGTCTAATACAACAGCACCACGGAAAAGGCTGTGCTTATCAACAAATGTATCACCTGATATATTTTCAGGCAGTTTAAAAGAAGAATCTGCTGTTTTGCGACATTCTTCTGCTTCACCATTTAAAGCACTGTTATCTACATCTAGTAAACCGTCATATAATATTCCATCAGCTAGTATTTTATCGCCAGAATGGAGTATAATCATATCGCCTACAACAATATCATCTACTTCAATTACTTTTATCCCGCCATCTCTGTATATTTTGGCAGTATCTTTTTTTTGTGATTGTTTTAATTTACGGTATGCATTATCGTTTGAAACACTTGTTTTTGCAGATACTAGGTTTACTAATAAAACTGCAATGATTGTTCCTACTGGTTCATACCAGTGGCTTTGTCCAAAAAAGAACATTACAAGCATTAATACAGCAATAACACATAATATACGAATCATAGGGTCTTGGAAACCCTCTAAAAATGCTTGAAAAAATGTTACTGGCTCTGCTTCTTTTATGGCATTTGAGCCATATTTTTTTCGGCTTTCTTCTACCTGAGCCTGTGTTAAACCTAAATTTTTATTTTCCATAAAAAGACCTTATATATTATATTTTCACATTGTATAGTAAGTGATATATTTTAATGTTTATTTATAAAATATAAAAAATAGAGTTATCTTATGGATAACTCTATTTATAAATTAGAATGGCAAAAGCCATATTATTATTGATATCTTGCTGCTAATTCTCTTAAACCGGGGTCTTGTGTGCCTTGCCCAAGTGCATTAAATTTCCATTCGCCATCATGGCGGTATACTTCGCCGAATATCATAGCTGTCATATTTGTATAATCATCAGAAAGGTTATATCTTAATATTTCTTGATTATCTCTTGAATCTACAAGGCGGATAAAAGCATTTTGTATCATACCAAAATGCTGTTTACGGCTTACAGCACTATAAATATTTACTACAAATACAATTCTGTTATATTCTTCTGGAACTTGACTTAATGTAATAATAATTTGTTCATCATCACCATCGCCATCACCAGTTAAGTTATCGCCCATATGCTGAACTGATTTTGAAGCATGTTTTAAGTTGCCAAAATATATAATATCGTTGCCGTTAGTTAATTTATCATTTTTAAGCATGAATACTGATGCATCGCAGTCAATATCTGGTGCTGATGAAAGCAGAGATGATAAAAAACCACCTTTTTTTTCTGCTTTTGCGTCCCAGCCTAAGCCGATAACAACTTTATCAAGCCCTGCTTTTTCTTTTGAAAGGCTTACTTTTTGTCCTTTTGTTAAACTTACTGCCATACTTTTTCTCTCCTTTTTTTACTCAGTTTCTACACCATAATTTGCACATAATGCAGCAAGTCCACCTTGAAAACCGCTGCCTATTGCATTAAATTTCCATTCATTATTATGTC
>CAMEZN010000009.1 GCA_945947845.1 uncultured Mucispirillum sp.
CTCATCAATACGGCAGCAAGACTGCGCAGGAATTGCACCTGCTTCCCTTTTAATCTTTCAAAACCGATATTCAGCTATTAAATTTTTGTAAAAATATCATATATCATTTTGCTTGTCAAATTAATATATAAACATTTTCATGATATTTGTTACAATATATACTTATATGCTATGATATAAGCTTGACAAATATAAAATATAGACTATTATTTGTATTATAAGAAGTATGCAATGAATAAAAATATTTTATCTCTTATGATTGCAGTTATAACATTATTTATGATTGCTGCATGTTCAAATAGCGATAACTCATCACTTACAGGTGGTGTAGTTGATAACTCTACAAACACAGAAGGAAGCGGCGATAATTCATCAGATACTGGTGAAAAACCTGCAATCAAACAAGTTACTGTTTGGTTTGATACACAGCAAAGCTCCATAGCAAACTGGTATAAAACTATTGATAGTGGTTCTTTACTTTCAAAACCAGAAGATTTAGTTTTAGATAACTATACATTTCTTGGCTGGTATGATAGTAATGTAAATGGTAAATTATGGGATTTTAATACACCTGTTATAAAGGATATGACATTATATGCAATGTGGGAAAAAATTGAAACAGGGGGCGGCAGTGATAACGGCACAACACCAGAGCAGCCTGCTGTTTATGAAATAACTTATGATAATGCTGGCATTGGAGAAAGTGTGCCGCCAGTTAAACTGCAAAGCGGCACTATTTTATATGACAGTTATCTTCCTGAACTTTATGCTGACGGTTATATTTTTCAAGGCTGGTATTATAATAATATAAAAATTAATTCTGGTGAATTTAAAATTACAGAAAATATTACATTAACTGCAAAGTGGCTGAAACAGGAAATAAATGATACGACAGCACCAGCAGAAGTAACAAACCTGCAAGCAAAATTAGAAAATAATCAAGTTGTGCTTACTTGGATAAACCCAGCAGATGAAGATTTTAATACTGTAATAATTATGTATAACAAATCTAACAGCTCAAACTCTTATGGTGGGCATAAAAGCTCAGGTGCTGGCAATCCTGATTCATATACTATACAGTCATTATATCAGCCAGAAAGATATACATTTACTATTCAATCAGTAGATTTTACTGGCAACAAAAGTAATGGTGTAAGTGTTAACCTTGATGGCAGCATTATAGAACCAGAACCAGAGCCAGAACCAGAACCTGAGCCAGAGCCAAATCCAGAGCCTGAACCAGAACCAAACCCAGATTTTTCTAAATACAAAAATCAAACAGTATGGTTTTATGGTATGACTGGACCTACACCTGAAAGTAATGAATGGGTTAGACCACAAGAAGACTATATGGTATGGGAATTACCATGGAAAAAAGAATATGGCTGGTATGATGTTAATAAAACTCACCTTGTTGATAAAGAAAGACATAATACTGTAATTGCTAATGATAATGAATTATGCTGGGCAGCCACATCATCTAACATACTCCACTGGTGGTTTAGATTAAATGCTGATTACATAGCAAGATACGATAAATTACACCCTGATAAAGTTAAAAATCGTCCTAGCAGTGAATATCCACTTCAAGGCACAGAACATATTGGTGGCAGTAAATATCAAGAAAGTGAAATATTCCAATATTACATAGACCATTTTAAAGATGAAGCAGGCTGGACAGACAGCGGTGTAAACTGGTATATTTCTGGTAAAAAACCGACAGTCCCTACGATGACAGATACAAGTGGCGGCGGCTTTTTGATGATGTATTTCCAGAGGGTAAATTTATAGCAGAAAAAGTGCAGGGATTATCAAAAGAAGTATTTACTGCTACAATAATTAATGCAATAGAAACTCATAAAATGATAAGGCTTTCTGGAAAAACTACTGCAACAACCCACTTAATGACTGTATGGGGTGCTGAATTTGATGAAAATGGCTATGTAAAAGCCATATATTTAGCAGATAATAATGTAGAACAGACAACAGAGCCTTATACTAAAAATTTAACAAGAAGACTTATAAGATATGGCACATATGCAGGCACAACAGCTGGATATACTGAAATGTCAACTTTTTGGACAACTCACTATTCTGCTATTGTAGCATTAATTACAGTAGATTTAGGCACACAGCAGTGGGAAGATTATTTAAAACTTCATGAAAATGCTAAATAAATATAATACATTCTAAAAATAATATAAGCGGAGCAGTCTTTAAACTGCTCCGTTTTTTGATGCAATAATCTAACCATCACAAAAACATATTTTTGAATTCCTTATATTAAAATACATGATATATAATATCTACATACTGGCTTTAAATACTTTATATAAAAAAAAGCTGGCATAGAACATCTCTTTTGCCAGCTTTAAATATTTATTTAATAAATCAATAAACTTATTTATTTTTCATTATAATATTCTTTCCATATATCTATACCAAGTGAAAATACATAAATCTTCTCTACAACAGAAGCAGGATACCCATAATATAATATATATGGTGTATCATCTCTATACTCAATATCTGCAACAGTTAAATCCCCCCATTTACCATTATATGCAGTATTTCTAGTGGCAGAATCTGTTATAAATACTTTTTTAATAAATCCATTTTCATCATACTCTGCACCCCAGAAAGTAACAACATGTGGACCTGTTGTAGTTATCTGTAATAATGCTGCTTTTTGGTTTTTTATTACATCAGTTAATATCTGGTTAAAATGACCTTTTTTAATAAATACTGATGTGCTTGTGTATGTTTTATTATTATATACATCAGAGAAAAAACCACCACCGGGACGAATTGAACTGCCCTGTAAAAACCAGTGTAATGCTGCAATAGGGTTATTACCAATATCTTCCCAGTTTGCTTTATAATATAAATATATAGGGCTGGAACCTTGACCATCATATGTAAATTCTGGTCCGTTATATCCATTTTCAGCAATATATCTATCAATATATTTTTTATTAATATTATACCACCATAAAAACATATTGCTTGATGATGCTGCCCAGCATAACTCATTATAATGCTGGTATATATCATACCAGTTTGATTTACCAGTTTCCCATAGAACTATATCTGGGTCATAAGGACTTGTAGTTACCCAGTCTTCATCTTTTATATCTATACCGTATATCCATTGTTTAGTTGATGCAAATTCTTTCTGGCTGCCATCACCCCATATAAGATATAGTGTTGTATTTTTATCTGGATAATATCTGCTGCCTTCTAATAAATAATTACTTGTCTCATTTTGGTTTACAGAGTAACCTTTTCCAACAAGTGATGTATGCCTAAAATTTTCAAGAGATGGAAGAATTATATAACTGCCTTTCCGAGTTGATAAAGTTTCTGGGTCTTTAAAAAATTCATTGCCGCCATTTATATTAAAAGTAACAGTATATGCTTCACTTTCTAATGCCCATACTGCATATAAGTTCATATCCTTTAAAGGAGTAAATATTTCGCCGTCATAATATGCTGCTTCATAAGCATCAGGGTTTTCTGACCAGCCTAAAAATACATAACCTTCTCTTTTGTAGCTGTTAAAATTTGGATAAAATAAACTGCCATTAGAAATAGATGTATTATTTGTTTCTCCTGTTCCATTATTTGCATGAAATGTAATATAATAATATTGTGCTGCCATATCCCTTTCATGCCATAAAGCATGAAGTTCTATATCACTTGTAACAATTATTGTATCCTGATTATTATATTTCTTACTGCCATTAACTGTTTCTGACCAGCCTTCAAAATAGAAGCCTGCTTTTAAAAATGGCTCATTTGGCAGATAAAAACTACCGCCATTTTCTATCTTATATTCAAGCGGTTTAATATCACCACTATCAGCATATAAAGTTACTGTATAATATGGCTTTGCTGTATTATCCTGCCACACTGCATAAAGAGTAATATTATCGCTAACAAGGATTTCATCTTTATCTTTATATTTAATTTCACCATTTAATGTTTCTGACCAGCCTAAAAAAATACTGCCTGTTTTCACAAACAAGTTTTCAGGTAATATTATTGTCTGCCCCTTTGCAGCTTCAACAGCTTTCATACTGCCATTATCTGCTCCATTACCATCAAATATTACTTGATATTTTTCTATTACAACACTTTCTGGCTGCCATACTGCATATAATGTAATATCATTATTAATAATAACTTCTTCATTATTTTTATAATTTATTTCACCATCTTTATTAATAGACCAGCCTGTAAATATATAACCATTTCTTTGAAATAAATTATCAGGCAGTTGAAAAGGTTTATCAAACTCCACTGTATAAGAATAAAAAGTATTGTCATAGCCTGATGATAGTATAATAGTATAAGTTGTTACTACACTTTCAATTTTTCCCATACTGCATAAAGAACTATATCTGATGTTACAGTAATATATGATTGATTTAAATATTTTACCTGCCCTTGTGCACTTTCTGCCCAGCCTGTAAATCTATAACCATCTTTTACAAACTCATTATCTGGAAGTGATATCTGCTGTCCATTTACTGCCTGTATGCTGTTAATACTGCCACTTTCTGCCCCATTACCGTCAAATGCAACAGTATATACTACATTATCTTCAACTGTTGGATTATTTGATGAAGAGTTACTGCTGGAAGAACAAGCTGCTATTGTAAATAAACTAAATAGTATTAATGAAATCTTTTTGAATATTTTAGTCATTTTTCACCTTCTGCATAATACTTTATAAATATAATATATTGTATAATTATTGACAAGATTTATGTATATAAATAAAATAACAATATATATTGATTTGTAGGATTATATTATTGACATTTAAGAACCTTTTTGATAAAATTTTTCAATAAATTAATTGGAGAAGCTATGATAAAAAAAGTTTTAAAATATTTTCTATATACTATTTCTAGTATAGTTTTATTTGCATTATTAATATGTTTTGTAGTATGGGGTATAACTCCTGTATATAAATTTCCTGAAAGCTTATCTTTTAGCGGCAGCAAATTTTATAACCCTTATAAAGATTATGAGAACATTCACTATGAACGGGGAAATTTCCATGGACATTCAAGGCTTGGGGGCGGTTTCACAAACGGCAGGGCAAATAATGAGCAAGATGTTTTTAAAGCCTACCGTGATTTAGAATATGGTTTTGCTACTATTTCAAACTATCATCATATTACTGGCAAACCACCTTACTATGATTTTCCATATGTTCCCGCTCAGGAATATGGAGTAAATATATTTAAAACTCACCTGCTTCTAATAGGCACTAAAAGAAAAGAATATTTTGACCAGCCTTTGTGGCAGGGTCCAAACACTATACAATACCGCATTAATAGAGTCAAACCTTATAATGATATTGTTACTCTTGCCCACCCTGCATTTTTAAATGGGATAGAAGTAGACTATATGAAAAAACTTACAGGCTATGACTTAATGGAAGTAGTAAATACATTTGCCCACTCTGTTTCACACTGGGATACAGCATTATCAAGCGGTAGACCTGCTTTTTTACTGGCTAGTGATGATACTCATAATGTATTCATTAATACAGATATTGGAAGAAATATTACTATGATACCATTAAACCCTGAAACAGAATCTGATAAATTGTATGATACATTAAAAAGCGGTGCTGCTTATGGAATTACTGTTCCACATACAGTTGCTATGCTTGATAGAAGCGAAAAACTAAAAGTTTTAGATACTCACCCGCAGCTTCTTTCTATGCAGGTGCAGAATAATAATCTGACTATAAAATTAAATAGAATGGTAGATAAAATTGCCTTTTCCGCAGATAATGGTGTAGTAAAGGCAGAATATGATAATGTTTCAGAAGCATCATATAATATTGCTGATAATGACAGCTATGCAAGAGCAACAGTTTATTTTGATAACGGTTCAATAGCTTATTTTAACCCAGTAATCAGAACTAATGACGGTTTAAAGCCTGAAATGCCTGCTGTTTCAGTTAATTATACTATAAGCATTATAAAATGGATATTTACTGCTGCTGTTTTAGCTGCATTAATTATATTTATAATTAAAATTTACTTTAAACGGAAAAAAACTAATTAATTAACTTGTATAAATATATGAAATCAGCTGTAAGCAGAATGTTTAACAAATTTATCTTTTTTTTAGCAAGTGATTTAAACAGGCTTACAGCTGTATTCTTATTTATTTTTTTATTTCTCTCGCTGTTTATTTTTTTTGATATGTATATGCCAGTATATAAAGTGCATGAACAAAAGCAATTTACAGGTAATGAATTTTATAATCCTTATAAAAATTATGATAATGCCACTTATTACCGTGCTAATTTCCATTCCTATTCAAAAAAAAGCCTGCAAGTATATCATTAATTAGGTTATGGATATGCTTACAATACAAACTCTATTTTGATGGATAAAACCTTTCCAAAGTTATATATAAGCACACATAAAACTTTATTTTTTCAGCCTAAATTTTTAATATTTAACCATGATAAAAATCTTAAAACAGGCAGTAAATTTAGGGACACTACTGCAATAATATTTACTAATTACAGCAGTATTCAATATATACTAAATAGTATATATACACCTAACCAAAGTGATAATATCAATGCTCTTTTATACCCAAAAGATAATCTGGATATTAAATATATGCCTAACCTTACAAACTATCATTTAATTGAAATATTATATGGCAGTATTAATTCTATTTCTTACTGGGACAGTGCATTATCTAACGGCAGACCAGCCTTTTTGCTTGCTAGTGATAAAATAGAACATGATGATACTGATAGTAAAAATTATGCTAAAAATATCACTATGATACCTGTAAGGCCTGCTGCTGATAATGTATCAGAAATATTTCAAGCTTTAAAAACTGGGGCGGCTTATGCTTACAGCTTATCTGATAATATTACATCACTTCCAATGCAGGATAAATTAAATGCTCTTAATAACCTGCCTTATCTTACTTCTATGCAGGTAAATAATAATAAATTAACTGTAAAACTTAATAAGAATGTAGATAAAATAGTGTTTTCTGCTGATAATGGCAGAATAGTAGAAGAACTAGAAAATACTTCACAGGCAGAATATAACATTACTGATAATGAAAGCTATGTAAGGGTAACAGCTTATTTTGATAATGGAAATGTTGTGTATTTTAACCCTGTATTAAAATCTGAAAACTCTATGCAGCCCAAAATGCCAAAATCTGAAATTAATTACCCTTTATCTATGATTAAATGGAGCATAATCATTGCTGTATTCATATATATTGTTATTACTTTTATTGCAATTGTGATAGAAGATAATAAAATATTTAATAACCCGCCTGTTCGCCGCAACCCATATAATATGTAGAATAATCAAAATACAAATTTATTTAATGCTTATTGACAGTTACAGCCTTAGTTGTTATGATTTTTGTTATAGTAACAGTGTGTTTTAAAAATATCTTAATTAATATATGCTATAAATAAATGGCAGAATCAAAAAATAGTATTTTTAAAAAGATTAATCCATTTTTAATTTTGTAGACATAATAAATAGTAAAATTATGAAAAAGGAAGAATAATATGCTGAAAAAATATATTAATTTTTTAAAAAGTGAAAAAAGTGGTGCAATTATATTTTTTGGGACTATATTTTTTATAGCTACTATTTTATTCCTATTTGACTTATATCTTCCTGTTTATAAAACCCCAGCACAATATAAATTTTCAGGAAATGGGTATTATAACCCTTATAAAAATTATGATAATGCCACCTATTACCGTTCAAACTTTCATGTAATGTTACCAGAAGCCCTAAAAACATATAATGATTTAGAGTATGGCTATGCACTTACTACATTACCATACAGGACTAGTAATAATGTATATTATAATTTTCCTAAACTATATGGATATCTTTATTTTGGGACATTTTTTAAGCCAACTTTTATTTTATTTGGATATGAAAAAAGTAGAGTCCAAGGTAATGCAAAATATGGTGGCACTAGTATGAAAGTATGGTCTAAAAGTTTTAATGGTGTGCAGTTTAAAATGAATTCCAATAAGCCTTTGAAAAAAAGAACAGCAAATAATATGATTGCTCTTGCATATCCTGCATACATAGAAAGTATTAATATTGACCTTATGCCTAAACTTACAGGGTACAACTTAATTGAAATATTATATGGCGATGTAAAATCACTTTATCACTGGGATACAGCTTTATCTAACGGAAGACCTGCTTTTTTAATGGCAAGTGATAAGCTGATTGATGATTTTAAGGAAAATAGTTCAAACTTTAATAATTTTGCAAAAAGCATTACTATGATACCAGTAAACCCTGCTACTGATAATGTATCTGAAATATATCAGGCTTTAAAAACTGGGGCTGCTTATGCCTATAATTTATCTGATAATATTACATCTCTTTCAATACCAGATAAATTAAATGCACTTAATAACCTGCCTTATCTTACTTCTATGCAGATAAATAATAATGAATTAACTATAATACTTAATAAAAATGTAGATAAAATAGTATTTTCTGCTGACTTTGGCAAAGTAGTAAAAGAAGAAAAAAATGTTTCCAAAGCATCATATACTATTACTGATAATGAAAGCTATGTAAGAGTAACAGCTTATTTTGATAATGAAAGCACCATATATTTTAATCCAGTCATAAAATCTGAAAATTCTATTCAGCCAGAAATGCCAGCATTACATATTGATTATACATTATCTATAATAAAATGGTTTATCCCCGGCTTATTATTTCTGCATATTATTATAACATTTCTTTATATGATAATAAGTGCTGTTATTAAAAATAAAATTCGTGAAATACAATCATATAAAAGAAATCCATATGTATGATTTTAACTGATGCTTGATATAAAATAGTGTTGATATTAAATATATGCTAAAAATTACTAACCATAATTTAACTGAAATATTATAAGGTAAAACTAATTCTGTTAATTACTGGAATACAGCATTATCTAACGGCAGACATGCTTTTTATTTTATATGTTATTGTATCTGTTATTAAAATTATCGCTTGTGAAAAAGTGTTTCAAATATATACCAAGCCGCATAAGCTATAAAGCCTAAAAATAAAAGCGCCAGAATACACCTATATCATGGTTTTCTATATCCCAGTGGTTTTTATATCCATATTTTATTTCTATTGAGTTATTTTGTGTTACAGGGATAGTGTATGTAAAATTTCCGCCAAACTCTGCACCTAAATTTTCTAATACAAAATATCTGTAATAGCCACGGGCTAAAAACTTACCGCCAATAAAACTATACATTAACCCCATATCTCCGCCAAACCCAAGCCCTGTCCAGTATGGGTTATAACCTTCTGAAAAAGCTAAATCCACATCAGCCATAATCCATGATGAAAAGCCGCCAGCTGCAAAAGTAACACCTACACCGCCCCTTATGTAAGGAGTAAAAAAGCTGCCATTTTTATAATCTCGTTCTTCACCTGCTGCCTCTATTTTCCATGAGATAGATTTTGACATACGGCTTACAGGAGAGTATGCAGAAAATCTTAATAATGCTGCTTCTGGCACAGTTACTTCATTTGTATGAGTGTTCCACCTAACATTCACATCTAAAACAGTTAACTGGCTGTTTTGTATAAACCCTTTATCAATATCATCTAAATCATGAAACCCTAACTTAAAACCAGCCTCAGTATAAAACTCCTTAAAATTTTCTGCACCAACACCAAGCTTTATCCGTGTTATTGCATGGCCTTCATCTGGTGAGCCCGGCTCATCTATCTTTTTATGGCTTTTAACTCCAAGCCTTGCCCTGTTTGCAAGTATATCTATTGTATTTTTCTGATATTCCCTGACGATTTCTTCTGTTAAAAATGACCTTTGCAGGAAATTATACCGCATTGACTCTATGGCTAAATCATATATAGAAGCCTTTTCTTCCACAGAAAAACTACTATTATTTATATCGTCAATAGTTTTTTTACCTGTTGCAACATCTTGGGCAAGAGTTACTGCTTTATTAGGCAGCCCTTTGGAGTATATTTCTAATACTTTTATATGAGAAGGTCTGTATTTTTTCTTATCTATCAAACCGCTTTTTTTAATTTTTTTTATAGTATCTGTTGGAGCTTCCCATAATATACTTGTAGATAAATATAAATCAGGGCGGGCAGATTCTAAAAGCATAAGCATATTATATGAACAGTTTTCATCAAAAAAGTAGTAATCACTGCCTATACCCTGCATTTCCCATAAATGATTAAAAAGCTTTATTGTTTCTTCTTTTGTAAGGTTTAAATCATATTCCCAAATATCTCTGTTTTCCATATTACCGTATTCAAAGATAGTTTTATAATACTGCTTAACTGTAAAATAACCAGAATATCCCCCAAAAAGCCCTAATGTAATATATTTAAGTCCGTTTTCATCTTCCGGCATATCTGCTGCAAAAGTTACACTGTGAGAAGTTAGCGGGTCATTGCTTGAATTATTTATCCTAAGCATAGTATGTCCAAACATACTGGCAGGATTTTTTAAATACATAAATGGAAAAATTACAGTAACACTAGAAGGGTCAATTTTTTTTCTAAATTCATCATATTTAGTGCATGATTTTTCAGGCAGCATATTTCTATCAATATTAAGCCTTTCCACAAGCCATTCCCTTCTGCCTGTAAAAACACATACTGGGTGGCTGTTATCATCATTTTTTGATAAATCACCATCAAATAAAGCAAGAATAGTAGCTTCAAGCTCATCTTTTGGAGAATATTTACCATTTTCTGCTAAAAAGAATTTTTCATCATCTACAAGGCTTCGCAGTTTTCTTCCACCGGGCCTTTTATACTGCATAAGCACATGCCACATTCTTTCATCATATACTTTTTCGTTTAATGCTTTTTCTGCAATCTTTTTGCCATACTGGCTGGGTTCTGCCTGAGAAAATACTGGAAATATAAAGATAAATAATAAAACAATAATTAATAAAGAAATCTTATATGTCATAAAGTATAAAGAGGGCATTTACTGCCCTCAATATTAATAATTAGCTAAGTGCTATAATTTTATTAGCAACTGAATCAGATTGAACATCAGCATTAGGGAAAATATCGCTGAAATTAGCTTGTAATCTGCCTGCAAAAGCATCTACATCTTTAACAGCAAGCATAGTGCCTAATGAATTAATTGTATCTCCTTGGCCCATAGCAATATCTTTTGCAAGGTTATCCATATTTGCAGTAACAAATTCATATACTTCTATGCTTACAGCTTTATTAATGTTACCAGCACAGTTAATTGTTCCAGTAGTCATTGAGAAAGTGTTTGATAAAGTAGCATTAGTCCATGAAGCTGTCATTTGTAATAACCAGCCACCATTTGGTTTACCAACTGATTCAAATAATAAAGTTCCAAGACCGCAGCCAACATTATTTCTAACCGCACCTGCAAATGCAGCTGGTGCCATCATAGATATTACGAGTAATACTAAAAAAGCTTTTTTCATATACTCCTCCTGATAAAATTATTTTTAAGACTAACATTTAAAATGTATTTTGTCAACTCTATTTACCTTTTATACCTTAAACATATACTATATTTTAAATTATATGGTTCTTATAAGACTTTACTTTAAATATAAATCAAGAGCACTTAAAAACTCTTTTCTTATCCGTGGGTTGCTGATAATCTGTGCATGTGCGGAAAAATCATCTTTTAAAATCATTTTTGGCTCTTTTGCTGTTTTATATAACGAATAACCATTATCAAATTTCACAAGCTTATCTGCTTCTGAATGTATAATAATAGTATTTTTTATTCTGCTGTGTTTTAAATTATCAAGCGATGAATACTCTTTTGGTATACTCCATGTAACAGCATACTGCCATATATATGTAAAAAAATTACTTGCTGCCACTTCTTTTGCAATACTTCGCCAAGATGTAAAAGTTGATTCCAAAACAAGCACTTTAAACTTATCTGCATAAGGAGAATATCTTGCAATATGAGCAGCAACTGCTCCACCTAAACTCTGGCCATAAAGCACCATATTTCTTTTATCCACCTTATTATCATTAAAAACTGCTTCTGTATATTCTAAACCGTCTTGCAATACTCCTTTTATATCTGGCTTGCCCTGAGATATGCCATAACCTCTGTAATCAAAAGTTAATACATTGTAGCCCTTATCAATAAGCCACATCATAGCAACACTTTCTGTGCTGATATTATTTGAATTACCATGAAGAAAAAATACAGTGCCTTTTGGATTTTTTACTTTTGTTTTAAAATACCAGCCATGCAGAAGTTTCCCTTCATTTGTTTCCACAAGAATATTTTCTGGGCTGTTAGCACATGTTTCAGGCATATAAAAAAGCTGCTGTTTAGGAAAGAAAAAATATTTCTCACAGCCTGCACATATTAATAAAACTGTAATTAATAAGAAAACTTTTATTTTATTCATATTTATATATTTTTATTTTTTTAAAAAAAGTCAAGCATAAATAAAAAGGCTTTAACATAACTTGATATTTGACTTGACATATAAAATCTATCTTATTTATAAAAACCTTAAAATCATCTGATAAAAAATTTATAAAAGAAAACCCCACTTGCTAAAAAAGCAACTGGGGTTAATTTAATTTTCTATAAGCTTTTTATTTTACTTTTTTTATAAACAGATTACGGTTTAACTTAAAATCTTTTAATACTTGGCTTAGTTTCATCTGCTTTAAATTAAGATAATCATACACATTTTTATCAAAAAGACCTGATATCATATTTTTTTCGTCGCCATTGAATTTGATAAGTCTTGTAACATACATTTCAAATGCAGTATCATGCTTTAAAACATCTATCCCAAACCTGTTATATAATTCTTTAAAAGTTTTATCCCCTTGATACCGTTCATATTCAAATAATGCCATATTACAATCTTGGATTTTAGATTCTATCTTTTTCTTGTTAGAACCTGCACCATTTACACCAGCATAATATAAACTGACTCTCTCCACTTCTAAAATATCAACAGTATCATTTATATTTTTATATAAAGCAATAAAATCACAAGCATTCTCACCTGCATTTTTGAATTTACCACAATTAATGTTACTTCTAAACTCTTTAAGTAAACTAATAATCTGTTCTCTTACTTTATTTTCCATAAATAAATTTTATATCCTTAAAGTTTCAATCCTTTAGTACTATATACACATATCTTCTG